>CALZJE010000080.1 GCA_945787715.1 uncultured Ectothiorhodospiraceae bacterium
TCGCGCGAGTTGAAAAATAATAGATGATCTAAATTTTATCGCCCGGGTTTTCTGTTTTTTTTGTTCGAGTATAGTCGTTGATATTTTCTATCAAACAGCACTTCATGAAACCTAATAATTGTTGCTGGCTTAGATATACCGGCAATTCTATGAATCAGGTTTTCGTTAAGAAATAACACGAGAAAAGAAAACAAGAACAGATCAGAGGCATGTAACATTGGCGATCTTTTGTTGTTTCGATTTATGACAATAAGCTGTTATTTCATCGCCAAAGCATCGGCCATTACTAATTTCACACCACCTGGCTTCATAAGCTGAATCAGCGTGACAATAAAGTAAATGAGTATCTCGATTATTTCTTTCATATCGCTATTTCACGTCACATGATCTAAATAGCAAGCTGAGCTAATATTCTTTTTTAGTTACGAAATTAACAATTCGCATAGCACGCGTCAAATATAGATACACGGTTCAAATAAAAGATTGATTTTACACAATCGTATCTAAAAAATAGAATTGCTACCTCGCTATGTTACTTCAAACTTACAAGATAGCAGAATTTAAGGAACCTCCGATTAAGTCATCTAACGAGTATTATCTGCGTTTACCCAAGGGCACCAAGGAAATTAAAATTCAAATTGCTCATTTACAATGTACAGGATGTTCAAGCGCCGTAAAGCACAGGGAAGTGCGAGAACGGCCTAGAGTAAACTGTGCTTTTTCATTTTGATTTTCCTCGCCTAAAGCGCCTACTTTTGGTGTCATCATCTCTTTATCTAACTTAATCAGAGGTTCCTTAGCAATCAAAAAATCAAGCGGCTAATCATTGTGACGCTCATGTTTATGGTGGGATTTTCTCGCATTAAACTTATGCGGAGGTGTCCAGGGAAATGGCCCCATCACATCATCAAGCATAATTCTCCATACGTTCATGTGTAACCATTCGTTGTACATTGCTAGCCCATTATATTTTGGTAAGTCGATTACAGTTGGAATCTGGCCAAAAGGTGTGCCCTTACCAAACTCAGCGAAAATTGCGCTTCGGATATCGCTAATAAATTCATGAGTCGTTGTAACCCATGATTTTGCTTCAAAGGGACTTGCATGACTATGGCTGTACACTGCTTTGTCAAAATCAAGTGACTCGATCTTTTTGAGAGAAGCAACAAATGGTTTAATATTAAAATCAGGCACAATTGTAAATAGTACACGATTTGGTGTCACCAAGTCTGCGATATAGGCGATGCGTTTCTTAGGCAACACAAATACAGTCATTCCCAATCCGTGATTCATTCCAAGGTAATGTAACTCAATAGTTGTATCACCCATTTTGATGTCTTTTCTTGTTCCCTTCCAAAATTTACTCGGTATAGACATATCTGGATTGGGGTTATTGACCATCCATTCATAGGCTTGATGATGCGCAATGGTTTTTGCGCCAACATCTTGAAAAACTTTTCCACCTGATGAATGATCCCAATGATTATGGCTGTGAAAAACTTTGCGAATGGGTTTATTAGTCACTTTTTGAATAGCTGCCAACATACCTTGCGAATGTTGTGTATTTACCGTTTCAAAAACGGCAACGCCTTTCTCTGTTACCACAAACATGGAAAAATAACCCATATTCGGATTACCGTAACTGTAAACATTTTCCGCTACTTCTGTAGTGTATTCAGGAAGTGAACTAGCTGATACCTGAAAAGATAATATAATCGAAAACAAAGTGCCAAAAAATAGTTTTATGTATGGTTTATATTGCATCTCAAATCTCCTTTTTTAGGTTCTGAATGATGTTTAATTTATCATTCATCAACAATAAGGAGTTTAGCTAACATTTTAAGATTGATTAAGTAGGCGAAAGGAAAATGACTGTTTCCAATTTATAACATATTGGTATTTGTCCATAAAAACACCATAAAATAAAAGCAAAGAAATTGAGCTTAATTTTCGGACATATATTCGTAAAGAAAATCAATAAAAAGGCGTGTTTTAAGTGGCGGTTTACGAGTCGTTGGATAAATCGCATATATATCGACAACTTGATTCGAATACGACTCAAGTATTCGAATAACATTATCGTCTTCGATCTCATTCATTGTAAAATCGGTTAACATAGCAATGCCTAGACCCGCTTGAACCGCCTTTGATAAAGGCACGCCATTGGCAGCTATAAAGTTGCCCTTAATCGGTATTTCTTCTTCACCTGATGCATTGGTGAAGCGCCATACATCTGAGCCACCCCCCATATATTTATATGCCAGACAATTGTGGTTTTGCAGGTCAGCTGGCGTCTCTGGTGTACCGTATTCTGCCAGGTATTGTTTGTGGGCATACACATGTAAAGCCGTACTCCCAATTTTACGGGCTCTTAATGTTGAGTCTTTCAAAGTGCCGATTCGTATGACAATATCGAATCCTCCCTCAATGACATCTACAAACTGATCGGATAGATTTAGGGAAATTCTGAGATCTGGATATGCCGCTAAAAATTTTACAATGGCAGTTGGCAGAATTGTTTGCCCGAATGTAACTGGGGCGTTGATATATAAATTGCCTTTTGGTTTACCCCTAATCTCACTAACCGCATTTTTTGCATCCTGAACTGTATCTACCAATTGAATACAGTATTGAAAAAAAGTGCGCCCAGCTTCTGTAATTTCTAGTTGCCGTGTAGATCTATTAATCAACTGTACGCCAAGATCATTTTCCAAGCGACTAATGCGTTTGCTGACTAAGGAGCGAGATATTTCGAGTTCGTTAGCAACAGCCGTAAAACTCTTCAGTTCAACAAGTCTTGAAAATAGGAGCATATCATCGATTGATTTCATTGGAACTCGCTAAATAATGGAAACAATATGTTTCCATTATATCGATATATTCAACTCTTACCAGGCCGCATAATTATGCATCGTTAGGGTAGAAAACGTGGAGAAATTTATGGCTTCAAAAGTGATCGGCGCGGGGTTTGGGAGAACTGGTACGAATTCATTGAAGATTGCGTTGGAAGCATTAGAATCCCAGCCTTGCCACCATATGCTGGAAGTTTTCCCCAGCGAAAATCAAATAAATTGGTTCCACGATAAAGCAAACGGAGAAATTATCAATTGGCACGAGGTATTTGAGAACTTTGGATCCGCCGTTGATTGGCTTCAAGTAAGAAAAGACAAAACCCGGGTTACCTCGAAATAATAGGGGACGGAAATAATAGGGGACGTACCACGGTTTTATCTTCATAACGGCTGCTTCTTGCCAGGCGACTAGATGATGCTAGGTGATTGACTGGTGTTGGCCGATAGCGTTAATTTTGAGATCCTAATAAATCTGACACTGCCTGTCAGATCAAGTGCAGACTATTACATTTTCAGTTTGTTACATATCAGTTAGTCTTTGCTGCATTAGAACCTCCACTACTCATCAGAATGTTTAGATTCAAAAACATCGTTAAAGAACCACATAAAATCATCTTGCAAGTAAATTTTTACACTGAATGAATTGGAGTTCATCGAGAAAGGGGTCAGGTACATTGGGTTATCATCAGTATATTTTTATACTCCTCCTATGCCAAGACCTCTACGTCTTCAATATGAAGGAGCTCAAAGCATAGTGGGGTCACGAAGCATAGTGGGGTCACATAGTGGGGTCACGTCTTTCTTAGTGCATACATTCCGTTTATGTACATCTCATCAATCGACTAAGTTCACTGAAAACTGCCCCAGCAGTTGAGAATCCATAACAAACTACAAAATATGACTCAATGAAATGATCCATCATGCTGCATTACTTTCAATTAGAAATATTGATCTAGATTTTCAGTTTTATCCAGTGGATACAATTAGAAAAATAAAACCAAATGTCCGCTAATCGTGCAAAGCTACCATTCACACTTAATGGGTTCCCAAGTTTCCCGTTAGTATAGTCACCCTACAATCTAAAATTAAAAACCTTTCAATTGTTGCTGAAGTGCAGCACCAAACGATTGTCTTCACTGAGCGTTACACGTGTGTTAAACGGCTTACCTTCTCGGTTGAGCACGTCCGCTATCCATTGGGCCTCTTCGCGCGAGGCATAGTTTATCCGTAGGTTTTTAAGCCGTGTGGGTGTCATTTCGAATCGCAACAAGCGGCCACTGGCCGGATCCAGTGTGGGAAAGTACATCAATCCGAGATCATCCCGATACCGTTCATAACCACTGATGCCTTCGTAATCTGTCAGAAAATCACCGCAGCCATAGATGATGGGATGGTTTTTATAGACCTCAATGCCTTTGATGTGGTGTGAGGAGTGACCGTGAACAACATCAATAGCGGCGATATCTATTAAGGCGTGGGCAAATCGACGTTGATCGCGATCAATTCTGTAACCCCAGTTGCCACCCCAATGGATCGAGGCGACGACAATATCGCCTGTCTTTTTAACGCGGCGTACTTGATCGGCAATGGCATGTGTAGCTGAATGGGATAAGTCAGGTAATAGATTAATACCTGGTCGGTCATCTTTAGCGCGCCAGTTTTGGCTGATACCACTGCTCTCTGCGCCAAAGGAGAATACCACAACTCGGCCTTTGCCCGGCAATGTTAGAATCGCAGGAGCCTGGGCTTCATCCAGAGTGCGACCTGCACCAGCGTATTTGATCCCGGCTTTGGTCAGTGTTGCCAGAGTCTCTTCAAGCCCTGCCGGACCCCAATCCAACACATGGTTGTTAGCTAGCATGCAACAATCGATCGAGGCGGCCTTGAGGCAGGGGATATTCGCGGGGTGCATGCGGTAGTTAATGCCTTTTGGCCAATAGTTATTGCTGGTAGTAACCGCAGTCTCTAAATTGATAATGCGCACATCGGGCGCTTGTTGTTCCAGCTCCGCCAGTGCATCCCCCCATATGTAGGCGAAGTCAACCGGTTTGCTAATTGGGCCGTTCATCCGCTCCGCCAGTTTGACATAGTCGCGGGCATCCTTGACATAACTTTCATAGATTTCTGGATTGACCGGGTGTGGTAGGATTTGGTCGATACCGCGTCCGGTCATCACGTCACCACACAAAAACAGAGTCACAGATTGTTTATTCATGATGGTGTCATTGATCCTGCGCTGTTGTGCTAGTAATACCCATGGTGGTGACAGCATTCCGAGCGCAGTAAGGCCCAATAGGTGCAGGAAGTTTCGTCTGTCATACCACAGCTCTTGTACTTGATTTGTCTTGAGATGTGTCTCTGCCATTGACTTAATCGGAATAAAAAAACACCGCCTCGTCTTAGTGTGGGATGTAATGTGCAAGCATGTTTTGGTTCGGCCTCACTCACTGATTAGTGCTGATAAGTGCCAATAAGCTCGGCACTGGTGATCACATGTCTTTGTATGGTTGCCTCTAGTTTTGCCTTAGTCGGCGATTTAAGATCGGGCAACACCGTATCGAGTGCATACAGTTTATGGAAGTAACGGTGCCGCCCCACTGGCGGGCACGGGCCACCATAACCCAGGCGTTTCCAATCGTTCAATCCTTCCAGAGTGCCTGGCGGCAGATCATGAGAGGTAATCCCCTCAGCCAAGCCGGTAGAGGAGGGTGGCAGATTGTACAGCAGCCAGTGCGCCCAGATCATTCGTGGCGCGGCTGGATCGGGGGCATCAGGATCTTCAACAATCAAGACCAGGCTTTTTGCCTCTGCCGGCACTCCGTGCCATTCAAGTGGCGGAGATATATCACTGCCATCACAACTATATTTTTTTGGAATCTCACCATTGTTGGCGAAAGCGGGCGATGAGAGTATTAGTGACATGGCAAACTCCTTCATAATGGCTCTTAGAGGTTTTTGATAAATCTCAGAGATGTTTTGTTATCGTTGTGCGAGATAATCAACGTACCTCTATTTTCAAATACAAATGATACCCGCGCACCGTTTAACAGAGGCTCGGTAACGCAATCACCAATGGTTGATTGTCTCAAAGAGTATTTTTCGCCAATGTCTATTAAGGGATAGCTAAATGGATCACTCGGTTGAGCTTCGATTGCCTTTGGCTCCTCGTCTTGCAGACGCCAAAAGACGACACCATTTTCGAAATAGAGTTGATGCCAGCGCTTATTAACTTTCAGTAGTAAAACATCAACCTCTTGTTGTAGCTCGCCTCGAGAATAATATTGCTGACAGAGCAATTCTTCACACTCTTGATTCGTAAGCCTGGGCGGAATGCCGTCGGTTTCAAGCATGTTTTTTACTCCGTTTACGATCATGTTCAAAATGCATTGGTCTTAATATCATCCTAGTCAATAAAACATGATTTACCAAGTTATATTGGGTACCATCACTCGTTGACCATTGACACCGACTATTTATGTTGTGAAATACCCAGAGTGGTTTATAGTTTCTTTGTGTTAGATATTAAATGCCAATTGGGAAGTCTTAGCTATTTATGCTCAATACGATAAAGATTTTTAAAAAAATTATAGCAAAATGGAAAGTGCTGTTTTTGTTATTGCTATGTGGTCAGCCAATTAACGGAACTGCCGATGCAATTGGCGTGGAGATTATAACGCTTACTTCTCATGTTTCAGATAATGCCATTCAGTTAGGTGAAGACTATCATCGTAAGCTTACAGATAACGGACGCCATATACTTACCCCAGGTATAGAACTCTATTATGACTACCAGATTCCCTACCGTCCAGCCTATGTTTACATCGATAGTTTACGGGCAGTGGCTGCGGGCTATTATGATTCTATGAATCATTTCTCAGGTTATGTTGCATATATGCCACGCTGGATTATTTTTAACATAAAAAAAATAAGTCTGAACTTTGGTGTTGGTCCCACCCTAATTTTCCGTGAAAGCTGGAATACTATTCCGCAATATCGGGATGATGGATATTATCAAGAATCCGAAGATTTTCTGCCCGGCTATCAATACAAATTTATTTTAGCTGGTGACGTAAATTTTCATTATGAGATAAACCATCGGTTAGAAGCAGTATGGAGTATTATCCCAGGCTTACCGTATGTAATCACTCATGCTTTTGGAATACGCTGGAGATTTTAGTCGGTGCCATATTTCCTGAATGTGATGCGTTACGGATATATGTACTATGATTATAGGAGGGTAGAGATTGGTTTGACAATTACCGGATTCGTGGAACACATATGACAGCCCTGCATGAAGCACGTTTTTATGAAACATTGGAAAGCAGCAAGGTACTTTGTACGCTATGTCCGCACGATTGTCGAATTGCTAATGGCGCGCGTGGTGCTTGTGCTGTACGTTACAATCACAATGGCAAGTTATACACATTGGTTTATGACAAAGTCGTGGCGCGGGAAGTGAACCCCATTGAGAAAAAGCCATTGTTTCATTTTTATCCGGGGTCTCAGGCATATTCCATTTCAACCGTAGGTTGCAATTTGCGCTGTAGCTTTTGTCAGAACTGGTATATTTCTCAATGGCCAAAAGACCACTTACCTAAGCATATTGAAATAACCAGGGAGCAGGGATCAGAATTCATTTGTCCGCAGTTGGAAAATATTGAACACGGCGTTGTTGGTGAAGCAGTTACACCGGAAACGATTGTTCAATCCACTAAGGCCACAGGCTGTCTTTCTGTATCATATACTTTTACTGAACCGACTATATTTTATGAATTGGCTTATGACACAGCAGTAATTGCCCGTGACCAGGGATTAAAAAACACTTTTGTCAGTAACGGTTATATTAGTGAAGCACCGTTACGGGAATTGGCTACCGTTCTGGATGCTGCCAATATTGATTTGAAATTTTTTCGAGAAGACACTTATCGACGTGTTAGTCGAGCAAAATTACAACCCATTCTGGATGCGATACATTTGTATTATGAATTGGGTGTTTGGCTGGAAATTACCACGTTAATCATTCCAGGGCTTAATGATAGCGATGACGAACTCAAACACATTGCCGATTTTATCCACGATATTAATCCAGCCATACCTTGGCATGTAACACAATATTATCCGGCCTATAAAATGGACCGCCCTCATACGCCGCTGGAAACCTTACGCCGAGCCCGCGAAATAGGGCTGGAGACAGGTTTGCGCTATGTTTACGAAGGAAATGTGCCTGGAGAAGGGGGCGAAAATACATATTGTTACCAATGCGGCGCATTGTTAATTGAGCGTTTTGGATTTTACATTAAACAAAATCGCATTATTCATAGTTGCTGTCCCGAATGCCATGCTCACATAGATGGTGTTGGGATGAGTGGTGTCTAATATGCCGGATCAGAAAGCAACTATCTATGGTATGCCTTATGTACCTGGATTCGTCCAGGGTGTTTTATGGAAGGAAGTGAGTCGTGTTACTGCAGATAGTATTTTGCTACTGTCACAAACTGATGTTGATTCTTTGCAAGATCTGCCAGCAGGATTTATTGTGGTGGAAGGCGCACCATTATCTCATGCCATGGTGAAGTTTCTTAGTATTGGTTTACCTACCATCATTATCGATTCTCAACAAGCAGCTTCTCTTCAAGATGGTGATGTGATTTCCCTTGATGGCGTAACAGGTGGCATTTCACAACATACAGAGAACAATTTACGTATTCCCGTCTCAGCAAATACTCACAGACAAACTAAGGCCTGCACGACTGATGGCGTGGTTGTGCAGTTGCGGGCGAGTGTACGAAATGTTGTCGCAGTGAAAAAAGCAGTCTCTGTGGGTGCTGATGCTATTGGATTGGTGCGTTCTGAGTTTTTACTACCGCAGGATGGCAGCATACCAGACGTGGATTTTTATCGGCAAGCCTTTAAAGATTTATGTGAAGCAGCGAATACATTACCAGTGACAATACGTTTGTTAGATATCACGGCTGATAAGTTGCCTGATTGTTTAGCGAATGTTGATGCTGTCGGTGGCGCTTTGGGTATGCAAGGTGTACGTTTGTTCAAGCTTGAGCCTATCCGCAGTATGCTGCATGCACAGCTCAATGCAATAAATGATTTAAGACGAACCTATGATATTCGCATACTTGTTCCTTATTTGGTGCGTAGAGAAGAGTTGCAGTATTGGGTTGACTATATTCACAAATATTTGGATGACCCCATAAAAATTGGCGCGATGGTGGAAACCCCAGCAAGCGCTTTAGATTTTTATCATTGGTTTGATATTGTCGACTTTGTAGCAATAGGTAACAATGATTTGATGCAGTGTTTATTTGCAGCTGATCGCAATCTGCCGGAATTAAGCAATTATCTGGATCCTTATGCGCCTTTACTGTTTCGATTTTTAAAGCAGGTGGCTAATTCCGCTAATGGCTATATCGAGCAGGTCCAGTTGTGTGGTTTGTTATCTCAATTGCCAGGGATATTGCCTGTTTTATTGGGTTTAGGTTATCGGGCTTTTTCTGTAGACGTTGCGATGATTCCGTATCTTAAACAGACAATTAATACGACAAATCTTTCTACTGCTGAAGCGCTTGCAATGAGAGTTTGTTCTTGTACGGAAACAAGGCAAGTTCAGGAAATACTAAATATTCATAGCAAATTTGGTGGTTTTTCATGAATTCGACCCTGTAATTAATACTACTAACCTTACGGGCGCTAGATCTATCGCCTAGCATGCCCATCATTGTTGGTATAGCCATTTTGTGTGTTTCTTATAATTTAATGAACTTGATGGCATCCGCTGAAGCCTGGCCGTTTTCACTGGAGATTTCTATATAAACACTATTGCCCACAGTAAAATAATAAGTGCCTAATAATACCCATTGGCCGCCCAGCGTGGCATCTCTTTGATTGACGTATTCGGTGTCAATCCCCGCAGCGTGCTGGATGCGATACGGCACATTAGCGCTGCGATTTATATGGTAGGTCCACCAAGCATAAACCTCGTAATTCCCGCTACTGGGAATCTCAGGTAACCAACGGAAGCTACTATTTCCATTGCTGTATAAAGATTCATTATCCCAGGGATTGGCACCGCTGGAAGCACCCCAAGTACCAATGCGCGAGGTGTTGGGATCGCGATTGTCGATAATTATTTCCATCGAGGGCAGCGTAATGCTGAAGTCTGCTGTGGAGACAACACTGTCTGTATACCCATTGCGAAAAGCTTTTACACTCACAGTAGCACTGGAATTTAACAAAAAAGGTGTGCTATATAATTGTGATGCACTGGTTGGTGTACTGCCATCCAGCGTATAATAAATTGATGCACCACTGGTTGCAGTGCTGAGAGTGATTGCCACGGGTGAGCTATAGTTGCCGCCGGCGGGTAGAATGCTAGGCGCAATCACATCCTTTACCGATACATCTGTTCCCAATTGGTACTCTGAGAGATTATTTAATCCATCGCCATCGAGATCAAAGTTAGCATCCGAAGGATTGGTGGGATCAAGCCCATTAGCGAGCTCAAAATTGTCCGGCATGCCATCGTTGTCAGAATCATTGTTGGGGGCAACAGGTAATTGTACAAAACGGATGGCATCTGCTGACGTCTGACCGTTTTCACTGGAGACCTCTACATAGCCACTATTATCCGAGGTAAAATTATAAGTACCGAGTAGTACCCATTGACCACCGAGTGTTATATCCCTTTGATTGACGTACACGGTATCAATACCGTCGGCGTGTTGGATGCGATAGGGTACATTGTTACTGCGATTTATGTGGTAGGTCCACCAGGCATAAACCTCGTAACTCCCACTACTGGGATTTTCTGGCAACCAGCGGAAGCTGCCATTCCCATTATTGTATAAAGATTCATTATCCCAGGGGTTGGCACCACTGGATGCGCTCCAAGTGCCAATACGCGAGGTGTTGGGATCGCGATTGTCGATAATTATTTCAGATAGTGGTAGCGCAATATCGAAATAGGCAGTGGAGATAAAGCTATCTGTGTAACCATTGCGAAAAGCCTTTGCATTCACAGTTCCACTGGAATTTAGTAGAAAAGGTGTGCTATATAATTGTGATGCAGTGGTTGGTGTAGTGCCATCCAGCGTATAATAAATTGATGCCCCACTGGTTGCAGTGCTGAGAGTGATTGCCACAGGTGAGCTATAGTTACCGCCGGCGGGCAGAATGCTAGGCGCAATCACATCCTTTACCGATACATCCGTTCCCAATTGATATTCAGAGAGATTATTTAATCCATCGCCATCGAGATCGAAACCTGCATCTGAAGGATCGCTGGGGTCAAGACCATTGATAAGCTCAAAATCATCCGGCATACCATCATTGTCAGAATCATTATTGGTGGCGACAGACAATTGTGCAAAACGCATGGCATCTGCTGACGCCTGACCGTTTTCACTGGAGACCTCGACATAGCCACTATTACTACCTGCGGCGAAATTATAGGTACCGAGTAATACCCATTGCCCACCCAGAGAGGCATCCTTTTGATTGACGAACACCGTATCGATGCCGGCGGCGTGTTGGATGCGGTATGGCACATTATTGCTTCGGTTTTGGTGATAGGTCCACCAGGCATAAACTTCATAACTACCGGCACTGGGTAATTCAATTAACCAGCGGAATTTTCCGTTGTTGTCACTGAATAAGGATTCTCCATTCCACGGATTTGCGGCGCTAGAAATAAGCCATGTGCCTGAGCGTTCAGTATTCGTGTCTTGATTATCGCCAATAGTTTGAGAAGCATAGATAGTTAGATTTAAAATTTGGGATTGAATATTGGATAAACTATCTTGTAGCTGAATAGTGAATTCATAATTCCCTGCCGTTATTGGCGAACCAGTGATTTCACCGGTTGTTGTTTCAAGATTTAATCCGGGTGGTAAACTACCACTGACAACATTCCACTGATACGGCAACACGCCACCGGTTGCCATTAACTGTGTGTAATAAGCAATATCAATGGTTCCGCTCTGCAACTCATTGGTATGTATGATCAGCGGGAGTTCATTGCCACAGCTATCACTGCCGACAAAACCCATGCCATCTAATTGAAATGTTATATTGGTTTCGCAGCCTGCAGCGATAGTGATTTCATACGGAATATTTACCGTGCCTTCTTGAAATACAACCGGGGTAATAGGGTGAGGTGCACGAAATGAAGCTGAAGTCGTGGAATTAGAATAAGGTCCAACTCTGGAAGAGCCATTAAAACTTGAGTGGATCGACTCTGCATGCAGTGTGTAATTTCCAGGCGGTAACAATAAGCGAAAGTAACCCGTATTTTGCTGGAAATAATCTGATACATAACTGAAGACCTGTCCGTTGCTTGTGTTTTTAGCCCAGATGTTAGCACCAAGAATTGCCGTTGTATCTGTTTCGATGAAAACACCAGTCAGCTCGCCATAATAGTTTTGTACATCTGCAGTAGGGTATAACGCTGTTAAAGATGAGACTTCGTCTTCATGTAAAGATAGATTTGTCCTATAGGCAGTTGGATACATCAGTGCAAAATTTGATGTCGATAATCCTTGCGTAGCATCAAGTTGGGTGTGATCGAGGCCAACTAAATGCCCCATTTCATGCGCGAAGACAACAATAAATGTTGTATCGGAGACAGCGATAGCACCGTTGATCACCATCTGACCTTCAATGTATCGGGCTGTCGAGGGTGAGTAGCTCGATCCGGCAAATCCCAAGACAGAGTTGCGTGCGCCTACGCCAAAGAGTGCATCAATTATTCCGCCATCACTATCAT
This sequence comes from uncultured Ectothiorhodospiraceae bacterium, assembly GCA_945787715.1. Taxonomy (GTDB): domain Bacteria; phylum Pseudomonadota; class Gammaproteobacteria; order S012-40; family S012-40; genus CALZJE01. The sequence goes on from CALZJE010000080.1 coordinate 12,628, forward strand.
AAATAACAGGATTGATACCATCGGTGAATTTGTTTAATAGCGAAGTAAAATTTGTTCCATTGATATCTTGAGAGAGGTCATTTCCCTGATTTATTGATATAGTTGCTGTACTCACGTTGTTCCATAAACCAACCGCTTGATTGACTAATGCATCAGCCTGTGCATTCAAACGCCCACCCAACGTACCAAGATCATAATTGAGTGTAATATCTCGACCACCGTTATCATACACGACAGGTGCTGTATTATTAGCGCCAGCAGTTCTTAATGGGCCACCGGCATTAACGTGCGACAAGAAGATGAATTGTATAAATAAAGAAAAGAATAGTGTTTTTAAAAGATCATTCATTTTTTATTCCCCATCTTTCGTACGATCGATAGGAAATCGTTGAGTTGCATTCTCGTGCGCTTTATCTTTTTGTTGACTACGGTGTTATTATTTAGCGCATTTGTTTGCGAAGGGATATTTTGTTGCGGTACGTTTTCAAGAAGCTGAGTAAAGTCTCGACCATTGCCAACGACATTATTTCCCTGTTTATCTAAAAGAATGTCAAATTTTCCTTGGTCAAGCCCGATAGGGCTGGAGAAACCCAGGCGCGATGGCTGTGGTAAAAAAACTACATAGTTTTTTCCAATTTCGAATTTAGGAACACCGGGTACCATCATTAAATCAGAAGATTTTGGTAACTTTCCACCGACTTGTTTAATAGTGTAAGTTTGTTCAACATTGCCTTTTAATGTTTCAAGAATTGAAAAAGTTGTGACTGTAACTATCATTCCTGTTTGTGGATCTTCCACCGCATCATTGGCGATACACTGGCCGTGAAAGACGTAACTCGCTTCACCATGAATCCTACTTAAATCCAGTGGTAGTACAGAAGCGGCGAAACTGTGTAGTGGAAAAAGTAGATAAGTCAGAAAAATGACAAATGAAATTATTTTTTTCACGATATGCATACTCCATAGTTATTCACTAAAATCAGCGGCTAAGCGCCAACGAAAAGGGTGAGTAATTCGCAAGGCAAACAGAATGAATGCGTTATCCCCTTCCGCTTAATCAGTTGCAATTTTCGATTTTTCTTATTTTCTTAATATTTTAAATCACAATCTTAGGGGTTGTGTTTTAGGCTATCTAATTTTAACCCTTGTAAATAATCTTTACCAGAGTAGTTGTAACAATCGTTACAGCTCTATCTGATAATTGTTTGCTACCATTCTATTTCTGGATGCTATGAAAGGAACCGCAATAACCTTTGATTTGTTCAATCAAGCGAAAATTGATGCTTTCAATATCATTGATGTCCTGGCTTACTTGAAGTTTTAAAAGGCAATCTCTCTGCCATTTTTATCTCTGGATGAATGTGTATTGTTTCTTGTTTTACAAAATACTCATCGGCTTTTAATTCGTCCAGATAGAAATTGATAATCCCGTCGATAATCAATCATTTAATAAAGGTGGTTACGGATTTAGCTATTTAGTAATACAGCGACATCAAATAAGTTACTTAACTTGTTTATGATCCAAAAAAGATCATTCTGTGTATAAGTGACGCTTAAAGCCGACACCTAGTGATTTGCTCAAGTAATTTTGATTTTCTTCCGGATGTCAAGGTATCGTGTCTGTTTTGGTGTTTTAAAAATAGAAAATTATTTTTGATTTTTGGCTAATGATTACTTGTTCTTTGCGATTAATATTCGTTGTGCTTTGATTAGTGAAATTAAGTATATATAGCGCTCTGATATAAAATTAAATCTATCGTAGAAATTAAAAATTCGCTATAAATCTAACAAAAAAAATGGCACTATAGAAAATTAGTGCCTATGCTTTATGTATCTGAATTTGAATTTGAAATTAAAAGTTAAATGGTTGAGTCCGTTACGACATGTCGTGGATTTTCGTGGATGGGTATGTTGTTCTTCATTTCATGATGCCGACAAGGTGATGTTAAAGTGAGCGATAAATAACGCCCTACAATTTAAATTCACACATTATTTAATGTAAGTAAGTAGCGATGTAGATATATGTGCAATTGTTGGGAAAGATAAAAAAAATCATGGGGGCATAATGAGTAGCTATATGTTTCGTACATCCAAACAAATTGTGGCAGTTTTTTCTTTAGCTGCAGTACTGGTTACCACGCAAGGTTTTACCAAAGACTTTACCGTTGATGATATTGCTGATGCAGTGGATAAAAATATTGGCGACGGGATTTGTGAAACCCTTGCTGAAAAATGCTCTTTACGTGCTGCCATTCAGGAAGCCAACGCCTTAGCTGGTGCTGACGACATAAATTTACCCGCTGGGATATACATGTTTACTGGCACTGTCGGTGGTGCTGGTGATGAAGCAGCAGCGAGGGGCGATCTGGATATTACTGACGTGGTTTCTCTTACTGGAAATACCGCAGACGACACCATCATCGACGGCAATCAGCTTGATCGTATTTTTCATGTTCACGGCGGTGCAGCGCTGACCTTAACAAATCTGACGATTCAAAATGGTAAGGCTAGCACAAATGGTGGTGGAATTTATAACGCAACCAATGCCATCTTGAAACTGTCGGATAGCAAGCTAACGCTTAACCAAACAGTTGGCAAAAAAGGTAGAGGAGGTGCTTTATTTAATCAAGGTATTGC
>CALZJE010000081.1 GCA_945787715.1 uncultured Ectothiorhodospiraceae bacterium
CGATGACCTTCGGGTTATGAGCCCGACGAGCTACCAAACTGCTCCACCCCGCACCTGATTGATGGCGAGTATACTAACACGGAAAATCGTTTTTACAAGGTATAAGTAGAGTTTTTTTATATTAACTTCAAGTGTCCACAAACACTACCTCTAAACACACCCTGGCGGCCTTCAAACTCACAAACAGATGCAACAATAACTTGCTTGCACCCTCAGCCACCTATATAGATAGACAAAAGCCACGCCCCATTGGGAAAGTCCTCAAATTGCGTTATTATAGTTTCTTCCGTATTTATAAAGTGTATTAATATAAAATCATGAAATTACTTGCTGACTTTTTCCCTATACTCCTATTTTTCATTGCCTATAAAATATACGATATATATATCGCTACTGCTGTTGCTATTGTTGCTGCTCTAGGTCATGTAGTCTATTCATACTTCAAGCATAAGAATGTTGAAAAAATGCAGTGGATAACACTCGGTTTAATACTCGTTTTCGGTGGATTAACACTCGCATTTAGAGATCCGATGTTCATTATGTGGAAGCCGACCATCGTTAATTTGCTATTTGCACTAGCATTTCTTGGTAGCCAATATATAGGTGAAAAATCATTCATTGAACGTATGATGGGGGCTAATATTAGCCTAGCAAGAAAGGAATGGACAAAACTCAACTTCAGCTGGGTACTATTTTTTACGTTTCTCGCAGTAATTAACCTTTTTGTTGCTTATAACTTCTCTGAAGATACTTGGGTGAACTTTAAGCTATTTGGCATGATGGGATTAACATTTATATTTATTATTATTCAGGGCGTCTACCTCTCCCGGTTTATAAAAAATAGTGAACCAGAAACGGAGGAAAATTAACATGCTGTATGCAATCATTAGTGAAGATGTTGAAAACAGTCTTGAAAGCAGATTGGCAACACGTCCTGCTCATATAGAACGCCTGCAAGCACTGCAAAACGAAGCTCGACTGATTCTCGCTGGACCACACCCATCGATTGATAGCTACGACCCAGGACCTGCCGGCTTTAGTGGAAGCTTGGTTGTAGCAGAGTTTCAGAGTTTGGAAGAAGCGCAACGATGGGCAAATGAAGATCCTTATTTGTTAAAAGGCGTCTATAAAAAAGTGACCATCAAGCCATTTAAAAAAGTGTTCCCATAAAAATTAAATAGAGATATGTTAGGTTATTCTAAAAAATGAAAAAACAATTGTTAAAACAAAGCATCAAAAGTATTTTACTCCTTTCATTGACGTCTATCGCATTCAACTCAATCGCGGCTGAACCACCTAAAATCATTGCCACAGTCAACGGGTCGAATATCACGAATGATGTATTTGAACTTTACGGAGAGAAACGTATTGGTGCTCCACCAAGTGGAGCCTTGCCCGAAGAAAAGCGTAAAGAACTGATTGATGAGCTAGTAAGCCGTGAATTGATTTACCAAGATGCGGTAAACGAAGGTTTGGATAAAAATGAATATGTCCTTTTACAAATTCAAGAACAAATTTACAATCTGCTAACTCGTATAAAAATTAATAATCTAATAGAAGAAAATCCACCATCTGATACACTCAAGCAATCGATATATCAAACGCAAATCGTCGATCCTGCATCCAGTGAATATAAAGCGAGTCATATTCTTAGTGATAATGTTGATGTTGCTAACGAAATTATCCTATCACTAAATAAAGGTGGCGATTTTACAGCGCTAGCCAAGGAGAAGTCTATTGGACCTTCTGCAGTGGATGGCGGAGATTTAGGTTGGTTCTCTCCGAATCAAATGGTGAGACCTTTCTCAGATGCCGTTGAAAAATTAAAGCCCGGAGAATATACAAAACGCCCAATTAAAACACGCTTTGGATGGCACGTCATAAAACTTGAAGAATCTCGTAAAGTTGACCCACCATCTTTTGCGTCTGTGGAAGAGCAAGTATTGAAAGTTGCCCAAAATCAGATAATTTCAGATTATTTGAAAAAATTGCGCGATGCAGCAACTATTGAGATAAAATAAGCGACTTAGAATTATTTTTCAAATCAAAAACTCGTCCTTGCTGATGAGTTTTTGATTTGAAGCATTGGATGGTGCCAACAAAAATTCGAATGATTTTGTCTACAGATATTCATCCGGCTGTTTTAGTAACTGTTCGAACTCTTCCTCATCCAGCACTCTAATTTCAAGTTTTTTTGCTTTATCCACTTTAGAGCCAGGATCAGCACCGGCAACCACAAAATGTGTATTTTTAGAGACACTACCAGTTACCTTCGCTCCTAATGCCTGAAGTTTTGCTTTGGCTTCACTTCGTCCCATGGAGGATAAAGTACCGGTCAACACAAATGTTTTCTTATCTAAAATCTGACCTGTGTTTTCGCGGACATATGCTGGCCATGCGATACCTGCTTTCAATAGAGAATCAACAACTTCACGATTATGTGGCTGTTGAAAAAAAACAGCAATATGCTTAGCCACTACAGGCCCCACATCGGGTACTTTCTGTAAAGTGTCGCTATCAGCCGCTTCGATTTTTTCCAAATCTGCGAAATGACTTGCTAATGCAAGTGCTGTTGCTTCACCGACTTCGCGAATACCAAGTGAAAATAAAAAGCGGGGTAAGGTAGTTTTTTTGCTTTTTTCGATTGCAACGAGCAAATTATCAACTGACTTTTCACCCATTCGCTCAAGCTTTAAAAGATCATCTACTTTCAATTGATAAAGATCAGCAACCGTTTTAATCAAATCCGCTTCAAAAAACTGGTCAACCAGTTTATCACCCAGACCATCAATATCCATCGCCTTGCGAGATGCAAAATGCTTGATGGCCTCCTTGCGTTGCGCAGCACAATACAAACCGCCGGTACAACGTGCAACCGCCTCTCCTTCTACTCGTATAACCGCAGAATCGCAAACTGGACATTTGTCGGGAAGTTTGAATTTTTCAGTTTTTTCGGGTCTTTTTGATAGCACAACACTCACTACTTGTGGAATGACATCACCCGCTCGACGAATAATAACAGTATCACCAATACGAATATCTTTTCGTTCCAGCTCATCCTGATTATGGAGGGTTGCATTTGTTACGGTAACTCCGCCAACAAATATAGGCTCCAGTCGGGCAACTGGTGTTAATGCACCTGTTCTACCAACTTGAACATCGATATCCAATACTTTGCTTAACTCTTCCTGTGCCGGAAATTTGTGAGCTATTGCCCAGCGTGGTGCACGAGATACAAAGCCAAGCCGTGTTTGAAAACTTAGATCATTTACTTTATAAACTACCCCATCAATTTCATAAGGTAATGAATTTCGTTTTTCACCCAGGTTTTGATAATAGCCTAAAAGTTCTTGCACACCTTGAACTTTCTGAATTTCAGGGCAAACAGGTAAGCCGAGATTTTTAAATGTACTTAGCATTTCATGATGCGTACTCCATTCAAGAGAGTCGCTTTTTTCGCCAACACCGTAGATATACATCGATAATGGTCTACTAGCAGTAATTGATGAATCCAGTTGCCTCAAACTTCCAGCAGCTGCATTACGAGGATTAGCAAATTCTTTTTCACCGGCTTTTACCTGTCTTGCATTCAGTTGTTCAAAACCTTTTTTAGGCATAAAAACTTCACCGCGTACTTCCAGCAAATCGGGAATATTTTTTCCTCGTAGATGCAAAGGAACGCTTTTTACGGTTCTGATGTTGTGCGTAACGTCTTCGCCCGTTGCGCCGTCACCTCGGGTTGCCGCCTGAACAAGAATGCCACTTTCATAACGTAGACTGATCGCCAATCCATCTAGCTTAGGCTCAACCACATACTCCATGCCATCAGCGTCCAGATGCTCGGTCACACGGTGATGAAAATCCTGTACATCATCATCACTAAATGCATTACCTAGCGAAAGCATAGGAACACGATGCTTGACTTGCACAAACTCTTTTAAGGGTTCTGCACCGACCCGCTGCGTAGGTGAATCTTCAGTAACAAGCTGAGGAAACTCTTTTTCAAGTGACTGCAACTCCAGCATAAGCCGATCATATTCAGCATCGGGAATCTCGGGTGCATCTAAAACGTAGTATTTATGATTGTGTTCGAGAATCTGTTCACGCAGTGAATTAATACGCTGCGTGGCGCTTTTTTCTTTTGGCATAAGTAGGTATTAAACTTCGGGTAATGCGGATTGCTGCTGTTTAACTTCTGATTCAAAATGGGCAATATCTGAACGCAAGCTGGTAACAATGTCGGCGGTGAGAGGCATACGAGTCTGATCGAGAATATCGCCACCCATTTTTCGTGCGAGAGCTTGTGCCGCACCCAACATATTCGAAAAAACAGTCAAACCATCTGTATTAGCAATTGGCAAACGCATAATCAAGCTAACACCGTTAGTTTCAAAACCGGGCAATTCAGCAGTCGGAAAACACCCTTCACTGGTCATATTTACTAAACAGAATTTGGATTGTCCAGTTTTTGCGGTTTCCGCAGGATAGTGAAAGACACTGTGCTTACCGAAAGCCAAGCCCAAAGTTTGCACGGATTCTAAAATTTCTTTACCCGTAAATGGCTTACCCTCAGCAGCAATAATATAAAGAACAACAAAACGCTCTTTATGTGTTACTTTCTTGTTCGTTACAGCCTCTTCTTGAGTTTCAGATATTGCAGCTTTTTCAACATGCCGTTCTGATTCGAATTCACTTTTTTCAATTCTCGTTTTAGCACTTTGCTTCACTACTACCGATTCTGCCTTTTTCGCTGATTGCTTACTTTCAACAACCTCAGGCTTCTTCTCATCACCAAATATACTATCCGCATCTTCTTCAATTTTAATGTTTGAGATAGTTGTCGGACCAAATGCTTCGGTATGCTTCGGCGTATATGCCTCATCATCTAAATTAACAGGAATATTCATGCCCACATTGTTGATGTTTAAATTTTTCTCTTTTTTCTTGGGAGGTAGAACAATCACCTCTTCATCCGTGAGAATCTCTTCATTCATTCTGCCACCAAAAGAGAACTCTTTTGTACCGGAACTAGAGTAAGAAATATCCTTATTTGAGGTAGAGCGTCGACCAAATATAATAATTGCGAGTACGACAACAACACCCGCAATAATTAGTGTAAGTCGTAATGGGTCCATAAAAAAATCAATCATTGTTTCCATAATCCTAGAATCCGTAGTTGAACAACCTGAAGTGTGCGTTATTTTGCGCTGGATTGTGCAATAAAAAATTTCTTAATTGGCCACTCGCTTTAAGAAATTTTTTATACAACAGGATAGTGTAAAAGGGCGCGCAATGCAGGTTGTAGCGTCTCACCAAATTGGTGATGGTTTGAAATTCGATGACGTTTAGTATATTCATGATCTTAAAATTCTCCTACTGCGGTCAACTACGGAATATAGGATTTTACATTGCCGCCAGTTCGGCCGCCTCCTGAACGTCTACAGAAACTATTCGTGATACACCAGGTTCATGCATTGTAACCCCGTTGAGATTCGTTGCAATCTCCATAGTCGCTTTATTATGACTAATAAATATAAACTGCACTTGTTCAGACATTTCCTTCACGAGATTTGAAAATCGCCCTACATTGGCTTCATCCAATGGCGCATCAACCTCATCAAGCATACAAAATGGCGCAGGATTTAATTCAAATATCGAAAAGACTAATGCTACCGCAGTCAATGCTTTTTCTCCACCAGATAGCAGGTGAATATTAGTGACACGTTTACCTGGTGGACGAGCAAGTATTGAAACACCGGTATCCAATAAATCTTCACCCGTCATCTCCAGGTATGCTTGGCCACCACCAAAAAGCTTGGGAAATTTTTGTTTCAAGCCATCGTTAACCTGATCGAAAGTCTCTTTAAAACGTATTCGAGTCTCTTTGTCTATTTTTCGTATTGCACTTTCCAGCGTTTCCAATGCTTCAATCAAATCATCATATTGACTATCGAGATGTATTTTCCGTTCCGATTGTTCTTGATACTCTTCAATGGCAGCTAAATTGATGGCACCTAAACGTTGAATCTTTTGCGCCAGATCGACAAGATTTTTTTCCCACTCTTCGATTCGACATTCATCTGGCAGTGTTTCGAAAATTAATTTTAACTCATAACCAGCGTCAACCAGCTGTTCTTGAATAGTTTGTCGACGCACTTTAAGTGTCTGGCCTGCCATGCGACTCTGCTCAAGATTTTCCCGTGCTTTTTCAACGGCTTGTTCGGTTTGCATTCGCTTGCCACTCAATTCACGCATCTCTGCATCTATTGCTTCCATCTCCCGGCGCGCATCGCTCAACTGATTTTCAATTTCGATTCGTTGCGCTAACAAAGTCTCAAGTTCTTCTTCCAAACCGGTAAGAGGATCTTCGTTTTCATTCAGAATATTGTTGAGCTGCTCTCGCCTGTCCAGCAAGGTTTTGATTTGTTGATCTACGCGACCTAAATTTTGCTCTGTGGCTGAGAGCGAAGATTGAGCAGATTGTAATTCAAGCTGCAAGGTCTGTTTCTGTTTTGAATCATCGTTCGCCGTAAAACGTGCTTCGTTTACAGCATTTCGCACTTCGTCACGTCGAGATAGCAGATTTTCCCGCGTTTCTTCAATAATCGCCATATCATCCAATGCAATTTCAAGTCGCCCCCTTGCTTGCTGGATATTTTCCTGACTTTGTTCAATTTGATTTTTCAGCTCTTCAAACTCAGACTGAATATTTTCACGTCTCTTATTATTATGGTCTGCTCTAGCTTGTTTTGCACGATGCTGTGCTTTTATTTCGCTTAATTGTCGCTCTTCGTTACGCAGTTGTTGCTGAAACTCTTCGCTTTGCGCTTCAAGCTCCTGTATTTGCTGTTTACTCTGCTCTTGAGTCTCTAGCAACTCCTCAATTTGTTGGTTAATGATAGCTAACGATTCGCAAAGTGCTTTAAGATCTTTCTCACGCTGTAATACACCAGCACGATCATCTTTGGCATTGTTAACTTTTAACCAATTAGGCCCGAACCAGATACCTGTTTTGGAAATGATTGATTCACTTGCTTTCAACTGACTGCACAATGACAATGCTTCTTGCTCGTTTTCAGCGCAATAAACACCAGATAACAGCGATTCAATCGTCCATTCAGAGCTGACTTTACCACTTAAGGTTTGCAATTCCGACGAGGTACTCCCAGTGATACTAGGCGCTGAATTATTAAAAAACGCGAGATTCTCATCACTCAGTTCTGATAAATGTTGAGTAATTTCAGTAAAATTATCCACGCAAATAGCTTCTAGATGAAAACCTAAAACCGTTTCAATGGCTTTTTCCCATCCATCCTCGACCTGAATACCTTGCGCTAATCGAGGTGCATCGCTAAGTCGGCGCTCATTTAGCCATTTAGAAATTTGTGAATCATTTTTACCCAATGCAGCTTCTTGCAATGCTTCTAATGATGAGATGCGTCCTGTCATCTTTTGCATCTCATTACGCTTTACCGCAATCTGTTCGGCGATTTCATGGTTTCGCTGGCGAACTTCCGCAATATTACTCTGACATAACTGACGATTTTCGTGGATATCATCAACTACAGCCTGCATCTGATGCAAACGTTCTTCAAGTTGCTCTATCTCTTCGTTCAGCTCTGTCACATCCAGCGTCAGCAACTCTTCTTGCATACGGGTATGACGATTTTCAAATTGACGGGACTGCTCTTCAAGGTGGGTAATTTTTGTTCGCTCAACCTCGGCTTTTTGTGCAGGCTCGCCGGATGATTGTGTAAAGTTATCCCATTCGCCTTGCCATTCATTGAGTCTCGCTTCACTCTCCTCGAGATTATCACCAGATATTTCTGCACGTTCTTCTGCTTCTTCCAACTTTGGCTCTAACTCTTCGAGTTTTTCTCGTAGCTGTGTTAGACGTGACTGATCAGCTGATTGGTGGACGTTCGCTTCCTGAATATCTTTTTCAACCTGGGCTAAATCTTGATCAAGTTGACTACGGCGAGATTTCACATGCTGTATATTTTGTTCTTTACTGGCGATATCAGCGCCAACTTGGTAGAACTTGGCTTGAACTTCATTGAATACCTCCGTCTTCTCAATATGATCTTCACGATGTTTTTCAATACCTGCTTCAGACGATCTTTGCGAAGCAATTTCAGATTCTAACTTTGTTTCCTGTTGAGAAACCGCTAAATCTTTCTCCCGTGACTCCTGGTCTATATTTTTCCATTGCAGCGCCAGCAATTCGCCTTTTAGCTTTCGTTCCTGTTGTTTGTAATTTGTGTATTTTTCTGCTGTTTTTGCCTGGCGTTGCAACTTCTCCAGCTGCTTATCCATCTCTTCACGCAAATCATTTATACGCAGTAGATTTTCATTGGTGTGACGCATCCGCGTTTCAGTCTCGCGTCTACGTTCTTTGTATTTGGAGATTCCTGCTGCTTCTTCCAATGTGACACGAAGCTCTTCTGGCTTCGCTTCGATCAAACGACCGATCATCCCCTGTTCGATAATCGCATAGCTGCGCGGCCCTAGCCCTGTACCTAAAAAGATATCGGTAATGTCTCGACGGCGGCACTTTACGCCGTTCAGGAAATAAACAGATTGCCCGTCACGCGTGACTAAGCGCTTAACAGCAATCTCATCATATTTGGCATATTCGCCGCCAAGTTTTTTTCCAACCGTGTTATCAAAGAACAGCTCAATAGAAGCCTGGCCGACCGGCTTTCTAGCACTCGAGCCACTAAAAATGACGTCGGACATTGAGCCCCCACGCAGATGTTTGGCAGAACTCTCTCCCATAACCCAACGTACGGCATCAATAATATTAGACTTACCACTGCCATTAGGACCAACAACCCCAACGAGGTTGCTCACCAAATGAACGGTTGTAGGATCAACAAAGGACTTAAAACCAGCGAGCTTAATTTTACTCAGGCGCATAAAATCTCTAACGAACTTCTTATACTTACAAAAATGAGGAGCTTAGGAGGGATGAATAGCATTTCGATTCGTGTTTGGCCAATGACCAAAGCACTGTTAAAATACGCGCCCCTAAGGTGATTATCCTAAAAATATCCGTTGGGAGGAGAATTATAATACCAGTAATTGATTTCAGATTGTTTTTGAAAAATCTTAGCTTCACCCATAGGTTAAGCGGGCATTTTTCGAAAATAAGATGGAAGCAAGAACTTGTATTAAAAACTCCGGTTCAACTGAATATTTTTAGGATTGCATAAAGATCGTAAAACTATCATAGAGAGCATCATATGCCCAGTAAACCGAGTAAAATTCTTGAAACATTTGAAAGCCCAAACCCGGAATCAGACTATACCATCCGAATCGATATTCCTGAATTCACCTGTCTGTGTCCCAAAACTGGTCAACCAGATTTTGCCACTATTAAAATCGCATATGTGCCCGATCAAAAATGCATCGAATTAAAGTCATTAAAAATGTACATCTGGTCATTTCGTGACGAAGGTGCTTTCCATGAGAAAGTTACCAACGATATGCTTGCTGATTTTGTCACCGCTTGCGAACCTCGATTTATGCGAGTAACCGGTGAATTTAATGTCCGTGGTGGCATATACACAACAGTAGTCGCTGAACATAAAAAGGATGATTGGCAAGCTCCCGTTTTAGTTCAATTGCCTTAACTCGAAAGTGGAGTCTCTCTTTATTGGGCTAGACATAGGCACCAGTGGATGCCGAGTCTTTATTATCGATAATAATGAGCAAGTGGTTGCTTGCTCATCTGCAACTCTTCCTCAATCAATTATTAAAAATGGCCATACAACTCAACAAGCCGAAGATTGGTGGCTCTGCTGTAAACAAGTACTCACTGAAGCACTTCACAATGTAGATAAAACAAAAGTTAAAGCGTTGGCTGTTGATGGCACATCAGGGTCTGTTTTGTTAACAGATATATTAGGTACTGTACATAGTGATGCCTACATGTACAACGATAGTAATAATTCAGAACAAGCTGCACTTATCAATAAACATGCTCCTAAACAAAGTGGAGCACATGGATGTAGCTCTGGATTAGCAAAATGTTTATCGTTGATCAAAGAACACCCTAAAACTGAAACACTCATCTGTTTAAACCAAGCCGATTGGATTGCCGGAAAATTCATCAACCGTTTTAATTTCTCCGATGAAAATAACACGTTGAAAATGGGTTTCGATGTTTTGGAGCGCTGCTGGCCAAAATGGCAGAACGAAGTTATTAACCCAAATCACTTGCCACAAGACGTTTACGCACCGGGAGATGTTGTTGGCACAATTGATAGCAATTTAGCGAGACAATTCAGCATTCCTAATACTACTAAAATTATCGCAGGCACAACAGACAGTATCGCTGCTTTTATAGCCACTGGAGCGTCACAAACCGGAGATGCAGTCAGCTCACTCGGTTCTACACTTGCCGTGAAATTGATTAGTGACTCGCCAGTATTCGCCCCTGAGTACGGTGTTTACAGCCATCGATTGGGCGATATGTGGCTGGCAGGTGGCGCATCTAATACAGGCGGTGCAGTACTCAAAGACTTTTTTAATCAAGACCAGCTCGAAAGTATGAGTTTATCCATCGACCCCAATAAACTAACCGGTCTTGATTATTATCCACTTCAGAAGCGGGGAGAGCGATTCCCCATAAATAATCCTGAGCTTGAACCCAGATTAACACCACGTCCTGAAAACGATACAGAATTTTTTCAGGGATTGCTGGAAGGTATTGCCAAGATCGAAAAACAGTCATACGATAAATTGGCTGAACTTGGTGCCGGTTACCCCAATCGAATAATCACTATGGGTGGTGGCAGTAAAAATAATGGCTGGCGAATCATTCGCGAAAAGTTTTGTAATGTTACAATTAGCAACGCAAACATCAGTGAAGCGGCATATGGTAGCGCGCTGCTAGCTAAACGATCGCATTAATAATATAAGAGAAACAAATGAATAATCCTATTTCCGGCGCACTCTATCTACTTAAAGGTTTTCAGCTGATTCGACAACCGGGCATCCGACAATTTGTTGTTATCCCGCTACTGATTAATACCTTGATTTTTGCCACCGTAAGCTTTTTCCTATTTGGTTGGTTCGGAGGATTTATTGATCAACTCATGGTTGGCCTGCCAGAATGGCTTCAATGGTTGGAATGGCTAATGTGGCCCTTGATTGCAGTGGCCATGCTGCTGCTCATCTATTTCACTTTTACGATAGTCGCCAACTTTATCAGCGCTCCGTTCAACGGGATTTTATCCGAATCGGTTGAAGCCCATGTCACTGGTGTTCAACAAACAGACGACTCACCATGGCACACAGCAATTACGGAGATTATCCCGGCGCTTAAAGAAGAAGTTCGCAAACTTGTATATTCTGTGACACGAAGCCTACCCTTTTTGATCTTATTTTTGATTCCAGTGTTAAACATTATCGCTTCACCACTCTGGTTGCTATTTGGTGCATGGATGTTAGCCATTCAATATAGCGACTACCCCATGGCAAATCACAAAATTGAATTTAAAGACCAGCGTGAATTATTAAAACAAAAAAGGTTTTTAGCTTTTGGATTTGGTGGTGCTGTATTTGTGGGGCTAATGATTCCAGTGGTAAACTTTTTTGTATTGCCTTGCGCTGTTGCAGGCGCTACTTTGATGTATTTAGAGCAGTATAAAGCGTTGGGTGATAACAAGGCTGAGAATAACATTTAATCAAGTTTATAATCCCACAGCTGAGAGAGATCTTTACTGTATTTGTCTGCAGGACGGCATAAGCCAGCAATGCGATGACGTAAATTACTACAGTCGCGCTGCAATGGTGTACTGTATATTCTACCTTCAGGCGTCATAATACTTTTCACACTGGGTTTTGTTCGATTATGTGTTAAACGGACGACGATTGCGATTTCATCATTTTCCAATTTCACAAAAGAACCCGGTGGATAAACCCCCATTTTTTTAATTAAAATCTGGCTTAACTCCTCATCAACTTCACCACCACGCTCTTTAAATATTTTCTTTAAAGCTTCAGTCGGAGATAATCCAACACGATAATCACGTGGGGCCACCATCGCATGATATCGATCAGCAAGGCCTACAATTCTTGCTTCCTTAATAAAATCATCACCCTTTAAGTTTCGAGGATAGCCTGTTCCATCAATTTTTTCATGATGCTGTAACACAATTTCAGTCCACAACTTATCCGTCACACCAATGCGGCGCAATAAAACCGTACTTCGCATTGTGTGTTTTTCCACTTCTGCGCGTTGTTGCTGACTCAATTTTCCTGGTTGATTAATTAGCATATTTTGTAATTCAAACATTCCAATATTTGATGTAAGCGCAGCAGCGATAGTCGATATAACTCGGCGTTCACTTAATTTAATAGAGGTTGCTAAAACATAGGCAATGATTGAACAATAAAGGGGGTGTACAACCGTATAATTATGATTTTTATTGAGATGAATAGCACCAATGGTTGCATCTAAATCATATTCACACAGTTCAATAATACTTTTACTGACATCATAAAACTGCTTACCCAATACTTCATTTTGATTGACCGAACGAGTTACAATATCATCGAAAAGCGATTCTAGCCGAGATACCACTTCATCAATTTGCTGAAATGGACTCATTGCATCATTTATTTGAAGTGCTACATTCTC
Source organism: uncultured Ectothiorhodospiraceae bacterium (assembly GCA_945787715.1). Lineage (GTDB taxonomy): Bacteria > Pseudomonadota > Gammaproteobacteria > S012-40 > S012-40 > CALZJE01. The sequence continues at coordinate 12,650 of CALZJE010000081.1, forward strand.
AATCACTGGCTCGGGATCAAGACTATTATTAACATAACCACCGAGAGCAAGCAGCTTTATAATTTGGCGCTGGCTAAAAAAGATCATTCCCTTTTTTAACAGTAAGCGGCCTTTAGAATCATAGATATGCCATGGAGAGGGTTCACCTACCATTAACTCGCCAGAGAGTAATTTTCGTGTTTCCGATTGCTTGATTTCTGTCACAATGTTTCGATTCTAATCAATTAACTCAAGAAAATTATCGGCAGAGCACTCCAGAACTTAACTAGATAAGAAACAGTTGCTTACAATTTTTTATTTACACACAAAGATATACAAAATGTAAAAAAAATGGTAACTACTCAGCGTATTTTAAATTTAAAACTTAGAATTGAGCGTTTGGTGCTATACCTGTCGTAGAAACCGTTGTCCGCATGGATGCGGACTTCGAGCGCCCATGGATGGGTTCATGTATAGTACCAAATGCGATTTGTGCATAATACGCTGAGTAGTTACAAAAAATGAATCTTTCAATAGTTATTGACTAACTTTCGTTGTCAGATATAAGAATAATTTCATTTAGTAGACTTGTTGCATAGGCGCCAGAAGGCAATTCAAAGTCTAGCGTCAAGGTATCGGCTACGCGCTTCCACGCGAGTGACGAAACATTCACTCTTAAAGCACGGTAGGCTAATTGGCTGCCAACTTTTTCCAACGCTTCAACAAGATCTCCATTATCTTCTATAACTTGATCTTCGATAGCTACGGCCTCTTGCTGGGATTGTCGCTCACCCCTCCCCCATAAAATTGAGGCAGGGTGTAAATCCATCTCCGCGACACGTTGCACAATTTTCTCATCACTTTCGTCAAATGGGAAAATTGCCTTTGTGCCATCAAGCATCATCACATCACCCGCGATAGCCTGATTCCAATTTTTTTGTAAAATACGTTGTTTTAAAATTTGGTTAAAAAGATATGAACGCCCAGCAGAAATATACATACCACGCAGAGATTTTTTCACCCTGCGGCGATTTTTAACCATATCAATCAACTTTCGTACATTTCCATTGTTGTTTCCGAAACGTTGACTGCCAAAATAATTTGGTATTCCTTGTTTTTTAAGGCTTTGTAAGCGCTCTTCCAACCCTGTAACATCACCAACCAAATTTCGGATAATCAAACAAAAATGATTAGCTTTTATCGCACCACTTTTTAATTTTTTCTCATGTCTTGTCTTGGAGAGTACTTTAATTTCATCTGGTAGTGTATTCCAATCAGGATCCGGCTGATTCGGCATGTGTAAACTAAACCATTGCTGCGTAACCGCATGACGATCTTTTTTCCCTGCAAAACCAATATCTACTAGTTTAAGTTCTGCAATCTTTGCCAATTGGCTTGCTACCCAGTCAGTATTGCATTCTCTTTTTTCAATATACAAATAGATGTGATCACCAGAACCAGTAGGGGTAAAACTTAACAGCTCTGTTACCTTAAAATCTTCAGGATTACATCGAATATCGCCTGTGTTTGCAACAGGGCCTAATGAGGGGGGAAATTCAAAATCGGACATAAGATATCTTGAAAAATTAGTCGAAAAATGGAAGCTGTTGACAATTTACCAGCCATATTAAATAAACGAAAAAGCAAAACACAACCAATGAGTTTTAGAAAGCCTTGAAGTTTTCATTTTAACTGTCGATAAATCAACTATTCAAGAAGCAATCAAGACGTGGAAGGCCCATGGCTAAACAAATCGATATACACCAAAAAACTGATCCTGCACTGCATTCATTATTGGAATACTGCAAAATCGATCACTTACCCACCAAGCAGTTAATTGTTCGACCAGGCGATCCTGCAGATAAGATGTACTACATCATCGAAGGATCAGCAACTGTTAGCATGGAAGATGAAGATTCTAACGATATTATATTAACATACCTCAATGATGGCGACTTTATTGGTGAAACTGGTCTATTTATCAAACAAAGTTCGTCTCGTCAGGTAACAGTTAGAACGCGTGCACCGTGTACTTTGGCAGAAATTAGTTATGAACGCTTAGGCGAACTCATGGAAAACGAACTGAAAAGTGAGTACGCACAAATTCTACATGTGATTGCAACTCATCTTTCAACACGTTTAATGCAAGCCACCAGAAAAGTTGGCCATTTGGCATTTATGGATGCCGCAGGTCGTGTGGCTAGTGCACTACTTGACCTCTGCAAACAACCTGATGCAATGACCCACCCTGATGGGATGCAAATAAAAGTCAGCCGAACAGAACTTGGTAAAATCGTTGGTTGTAGTCGTGAAATGGTTGGTCGCGTAATGAAAAACATGGAACAACAAGGATTAATAACCGCAAAAGGTAAAACAATTGTGGTTTTTGGCGCTCGTTAAAATAATCCAGTTGCCATACCACCGCTAATATACCACTGACCGTCAACTCGTCGGAAAAGTGTTTTTTCATGATTAGCAACCGGTTTTTGCATACGATTAGTTTTGTAAGAAACGTTACCGACCATTCTTGCAGAGTTCATTTTTAAATCGACAGGACTTCGTTGATAAGTGAATTCAATCGTTTCGTATTGTTTAAAGTTTGCAGCCATCTCTTCAATAATCATTTGATAGTTACTGTGGCCGTCATTATAATCTGGTAAAAATACATCTTTGTATAATTCTATATCTTTATTTCTAATGGCTACTGCTCTTTTTTCCATCACGGCTTTTACCGCCTGAATCTCCTCAGGAGTTGGCCCAGTATCTCGATGACAAGCACTCATTAGAACAGCAGAAACTAAAAATAATAACGTAATAACTTGTTGACTAAAACTACAATACTTCACGATAGCAACCTTAGCGAATTTAAATTAAGCAGTTTGGACATAGAGTATACCCGGATATTTCCCGAAGTGTGAATTTATCATCCGCGAGGAGTATTTCAAACTAAAAATTGCCTCCATTTTATTGAACACCCGCCACTTTACGGTAGACTAAACTATAATTGGTTTAATAATGCAGTAACGCTTATGTCTCGAACAATAATTTTTTCGCTAATTACCCTATTTTTTGGCCTGATAATAGGTCTAAATCTTAAGGCAACTCCATCTGCCAAATTTGAGATTAGTGAACCATTTCCATCCATCATTGCTGGCTCAAAAGCTATTGATATGCATTTTAGCAAGTTGGCTGAACGTATTACTACGCTAGAAAATCTACTCAATATTGAAATTTCCAAACGTGAAACCTTAACAATTAAATTAGCATCGATGCAGAAACAATTAATCAATCAGGCTAGCACAACTATTAATCCGCAAGTTTTAAAAAAAGAAGATCCAGAAGTCACTCTCGATGCGATAAACACAACACAAACAATACCCTCAAATGTTACAAGGACTGCAAAAGAAGTTTTAGCATCTATAGGAATAGATGAATCGGTTGCTGACACGATAAAAAAACGTGAAGAACAACAAGAACTCGATCAACTCTATTTACGTAACCAAGCTACTCGTGAGGGCTGGCTTGGTACTGAGAAATATTTTGAAAAAGCACAGAAGCTCACCAATGGAAACAATTTCTACCGTGACGAGTTGGGAGATCACAAATATGACCGTTACCTCTATGAATCAGGGCAATTCAACCGAGTATCTGTAAAAAATGTAATATCTGGATCCCCGGCGGCGATTGTAGGCATAGAACCTGGGGATGTAATCTACAGTTATAACAACACCCGACTTTTCTCGTGGATGGAGCTCACTTCCTTAACATCTCAAGGTACTGCTGATGAGCTAGTTTCAATGGAAATACACAGAGGACAACAAGTGATCGATGTATACATTGCTAGAGGTCCGTTAGGTGTAAGATTGATTGGCACAAGAATTAACCCCTCTTGATTCCAAAACACCTTTCATCACACAGAAATTTGAGTTTACTTATCATTTTTAACATCAGTGCAGAACAGTGTATCCGGTCGAATCACGCCTACAGGATGTTCGCGTACGAGTCCATATATTGGCGAAGATAGAACACTAACAGTAGGCGCGTTAGGCGATGCAGGAGCAATTGTCGAGAGCAACACAGGCGTAGTTTGCCGAAGTAAATTCTAGATAGCATCAAAGAGTAAATGAGAAAACATAAGATTTATGAATTATCTGGAATAGCAAGATAAAAAAAATAGAACGGGCGAACCGATCACACTTTTCTTTTTAAATAATTACTAATATTGTGCCGAAATAGTTATGACTCCTTTTCTATCGAGAAAACACTTACATGTCTAAAAGTTATACTGCCATAATTATTGACGGTAACAATATATCGCGCAAGACTCTTTCCTCAGTAATAAGACAAAATTATAATATGAGAGATATTTACTCTTCTTCTTGTGCAAGAGAAGCTTCAGCAGTATTAAGACAGATAGAAAATATAGACTGGATTTTTTTCAACAGTGAACTAGCAGATAAAGACGCGTTTGAATTCGTAAAAGAAATGCAGGGATTAAAAAGCACCGAGAGCGCACATTACATATTAACATCATCAGACTCCAACCGTGAAATACTGCTTAAAGCCGCGACAGTAGGCGTACACGCATTTATCGTTAAGCCGTTTACGCCAAAAATTGTTATTGGAAAAATGCAAAAGCTGATTGGCAATAAAGCTCAACGTAAAACTCGACGTGTCGATTTATTTGAAGCATTTGAAGCAACGGTTCACTTCAAGGAAGCTAAGTACCCTTCAGTGCTAATGGATATATCTTTAGGAGGATGCATGATCAAATCACCAGTCTATAATCAAGGCGGTGGAATGATCTACGATAAAGCAAAAATTCGTATCCCCTACGAAAATACAATCATATCGCTTGATGCTGAGTTGATTCGACTTGAACGCGACACTTCATGCGAAGAACCCAAAATACTCGCTGCGTTTCTATTCAATGATATTAAAGAAAAATATGCTCGCAGCCTCACAGATTTTCTTGCGAAGATAAAAACAGGTAGATAAATAAGCCATTTGTATAAAATTTGTTATCATACAAAAATTTTAATTATTTTCTAATTCGTCCAATTTTATCTGATAAAATTCCTACCGCAGTTGCAAAGTTTGTCGATTTATTCCAATCCATAATGGCAAGATAATTTTCGTATACCATATATGGAGTTCCCTCACCTTTATCTAATCGAATGATATAAGCTTTTATAGCACGTGACGGTAAATCATCTCCATTTGCTCTACGCACACCCAAGGCCTGCCAATCTGATATTTGATTATCGGATTCAAATCCCAACAGGCGACTATCAAAGCCTTCCGGCAATAACACTTCCCTGCCCCAAGTATGGCCTCTCTTCCAGCCCACTAATGAGAGATAGTTTGCACCAGACGCTAATGCATCTTCTTTATCTGTCCATAGATTAATTTTTCCATCACCCGTAAAATCAATCGCATAAGATTCAAACGTAGAAGGCATAAACTGGGTTTGTCCCATAGCACCGGCCCATGAGCCCAGCATTTTATCGAAAGTGACATGACCTTGATCAATAATTTTTAAAGCTCTAAACAGCTGACTACGGAAAAATTCACCACGACGTCCATCATATGCCAATGTTGCCAAGGCATTTATGGCATTAAAACCGCCAGTCATTCGTCCAAAGCCAGTCTCCATTCCCCATAATGCAACAATAAATCGTGACTGCACACCAAACCGAGCTTCAATCCTATTTAACAAGTCATGATGCTTTTTAAGAAGCTCTCGCCCTTTGCGAACACGCTGCTTAGATATGACTCTTGATAAATATTGCTTAGAGGTCAATTTAAATTCAGGCTGATTTCGATCTAGCTCGATCACTCTGTCAAGAAATTCTACGCGAGGTAATACATCATTTAATGTGGTTTCAGATATGCCTTTTGCTAATGCTTCTTTTTCCAGCTCAAATATCCAAGCTGCAAATGTTGGAGTGGAATTAATGGACTTTTCATCCATGTCTGCCAATGTTTGCATTGACGATATACATAAGATAATGGAAACAAAGAAATACACCATAAAATTGTGTTTCTTAATTTGATTGCTGAGAAACATTAGAGATATTTATTCCTTCTTAATTTAGCCTGGATATTTCATCGTTAGTTCAATTTCTTCTTGTCTACTAAAACTGGTAAAGGAACGACATCAATTCCTTCCTCCTTCAAAGATTTCACTTCGTCAACGCTCGCATTACCACGTATGTTGCGCTCTACCACTTCTCCATAATGCATTTTCTTTGCCTCTTCCGCAAACTGATTACCAACATCTTCTGTGTTAGCCGTAATATAGGATGAAAACTCTTTCACGATCCGATCAATCTGCGCGCGACTCTTTTTTGGCATGTTTTTTTGTGAAACCAGCTGCGATTTTTTTGTAGAAATATAACTCGCAGAAGGAAGTTTGTGTACCAATGTAGAGTTACAAATTGGACAACACAATATACCCTGTTTATTTTGCTCTAAATAATCAGATTCAGATTTAAACCATCCCTCAAACTGATGCTCTGAATCACAAATCAAATCATAAACTACCATCATTAGTACTCATTTTTTTGTTTTCAAGCATTAAATTAGTCACGCTGAAAAGACTTCTAAAAATCAACCTAGTTTAGCACATTTGATTTAACCTAGAAAAAGCCTTTGAGTGATAAGATAGAACGTCCAAACTTTTTCTAGTCACATGTCAAGCTTAGGAGATAATCGCGAGAGAGGAGCCGTTACCGACTATATTCATCCTAGGCCCGACAGATTCCTACGTTTAAACGATGAATCCAAAACCAATCACAAAATCCTGGCTTAGTATTTGAATTCAATAAAACATACCGCAATCAAATTTGCATTTAAAATCTTGAGTATTAGTCGATAGCATATTAATCATAACTAGGAAGGCATAAACTTCACCCAATGCTCAGGTGACATGATTTACACTTGTATCTCGTATAATGAAAGGAGGTTATTAATGTCCCACTTAGAAAAATCACATGAACGCAGAAAGTTCACCCGAATCCCATTTGAAGCCTCGGTAACACTATCGAACCCTTACGGTAAATGGACTGCCAAACTTCTCGATATCTCTTTAAATGGCATACTAATTACTCAACCACACAATTGGGTGGATTGCGATAGCAAAGAATTCATGATCGAAGTTAATTTTGCTGACAATTCGCTGCATATTCGCATGGAAACCACCGTGTCACATGTTAAAAATAATAAAATCGGATTACATTGCAATCATATCGACATCGATAGTGCTTCACATTTACGTCGTTTGGTTGAGCTTAATATAGGTGATGAAGATATTCTGAATCGAGAGCTTAGCGCACTTATATCGAACGCAGCCTAGTTTTCGACAACATCAGCGCAAGGACGCGCTGATAAAAACTTCATTGGAATGCATCTCGTTTTTTTCGAGATTCTAAGAGAGTAGCTCGAGTGCCTCTTCCAAACGAGAGACAGCTTGTATATCAACACCGGGAATTTTTTGTTTGGGATTGTTAGCTTTAGGTAGAATAAAACGCTTATATCCTTGTTTTGCCGCAGCTTTAATTCTCTCTTCACCACTGGGAACTGGGCGAATCTCACCTGCTAGCCCTATTTCACCAAATACCACTAGATCATTTCTCAAAGGCATATTACGAAAACTGGATAATGCTGCACAAATTAAAGGTAGATCTACCGCTGTCTCGGCAACACGCACCCCACCAACTAAATTTGCGTAAACATCCTGATCGAACATAGCAATACCCGCATGCCGATGTAACACTGCCAATAACATGGCGAGACGATTCTGTTCCAGCCCTAATGTAACCCGCCGAGGACTCGGTGAGTGACTCTCATCTACCAGGACTTGTAATTCCACCAATAACGGACGATTTCCTTCCCGCGTCACAGTTATAACGCTTCCGGCTACAGGTTGATCATGTTGCGATAAAAAAATGGCGGATGGATTGCTGACCTCTCGAAGACCGAGCTCAGTCATCGCAAACACACCTAATTCATTTACCGCTCCAAATCTGTTTTTTACAGCACGTAACATACGGTAACGGCTATCTTTATCACCTTCAAAATAAAGAACACAATCTACCATATGCTCAAGAACACGAGGCCCAGCAATAACACCCTCTTTTGTTACATGGCCAATAAGAAAAAGACCCGTGTTCGTCTGTTTGGCAAATTGAACAAGTAGTGCAGCACCTTCACGAAGCTGTGAAACTGAACCAGGAGCGGATTGAATGGCGTCCGTATACACAGACTGAATAGAATCAACAACAAGTACTTGCGGTTTCTCTTTTTTGCAATGCTCAAGAATTGCTTCTATACGAGTCTCGGCTAACAATCGAATATTTGACGCATCAAGTTGTAAACGTTTTGCACGCATACTCACTTGCTGCAAAGACTCCTCGCCAGTGACATAGAGCACTTTGGCATATTTACTAATCGCCACTAAGGTTTGCAGAATCAATGTTGACTTTCCGATGCCGGGATCTCCACCGACAAGCACGACAGAACCGGTCACGATACCACCGCCCAATACGTGATCCAGTTCTTTACTACCGGTTGCTAGTCTCTCATCTTTATTGATGCTAACTTCATCGATTGAGAGCACTTTGGCATTCTCGATAACATTTCCTGCGTAGCCAAGAAACTTGGCTTTTCCACCCGTGCCGGAAGTGGCTGGCATAAATTCTGTTAACGTATTCCATTCACCACAATCAGCACACTGCCCAGCCCATTTGGCTGCAACAGCGCCACAAGAAGTACAAGTATATGAAGTTTTTACCTTAGCCATTGAATACCCAAAACGATTGAGATTTAGATCTGATAGCATTCCCCTTTTTGCACATGACTGCGTTGCTCCTCCTTACATAGAATGGCTATGCTGCGTTGTCGCGCCTTGCCATGCGCAAAAAATGAAATACTCTAAAACCTAAATCCCAAACGCTTTGGGTATATACTCAAATTTTACGCGAGCTGTAACCTGACACAATAATTCATAAGCAATAGTTCCAGCCTGTTTTGCAATTTCCTCAACAGGCAGACCTTCACCCCAAAGAACAACTTCATCACCAACGTTAAAATTGTGATTTTCATTCAGCTCAACACAAAGCATATCCATACTCACTCGACCAACAATTTGATATCTTGTTTTATTAATAAGAACTGGCGTATTTTCTTTAATGTGTCGCGGGTAACCATCACCATAACCAATCCCAACAACAGCGATTGGTGTATCCTGTTTTGCTTTCCAAATATGTCCGTAACCAATAGACTCGTCTTTTTGAATCTGATTAATTGCAATAATACGGCTCTTTAGTGTCATAACCGGCATCAATTCAAAACTATCTGCTGATTCTTTTTCACAAGGAGAGACTCCATAAAGCATAATACCTGGCCTTACCCAATCCATGTGACTATCCGGCCAATGAAGTAACCCGGCTGAGTTAGCGAGACTTTTTTCTGTATTACATTGCATCGTGAGCGTTTGAAATAGCAATATTTGTTCTTCCGTACCAGCATGACTTTTGTCATCAGCATTGGCAAAGTGCGACATAATTTTAACTCTGCCTTTCAGAGACTCAATCGCATTAAGTCGTTGCCAGGCAGTTAACATTTCTAAGTGAGCGATGCCAAGACGATTCATTCCGGTATCGATTTTTAACCACACATTTGTAGTGTCGGGTAACTCCAACTTTTCTAGAATATCAATTTGATAAAAAGAGTGAATGACAGGTTCGATGGAATGCGACAAGAGTAGAGCCAATTCAACTTCATCTGCAAAACCTTGAAGTAAAATAATAGGTTTGTCTTTATCAATTTCTCGTAAAGTTATCGCTTCTTCAAAATGAGCAACGGCAAAACCATCAGCCGCTACGAGTGCTTTGGCCACCGTTTCCAAACCATGGCCATAGGCGTTAGCTTTTATAACAGCAAGAATTTTGGAATGCGGTGCATTCTTACGAACAATGGATAAATTATGTTTTAATGCGCCGAGATCGATTGTTGCGACAGCTACTCGACTCATTAGAACTTAGTAACCATCATCATTATAAACATTAGCGATATAATTTTCGAATCGTGTGTACTGACCAATAAATGTTTGCCGTACCGTACCGATAGGGCCGTTCCTCTGCTTGGCAATGATAATTTCTGCAACTCCTTTGTCAGGACTATCTTCGTTATAAACTTCGTCACGATAAATAAAGACAATCAAATCCGCATCTTGCTCAATCGCACCAGACTCACGTAAGTCAGACATGACTGGTCGCTTGTTTGGACGTTGCTCCAAACTACGATTCAACTGTGATAACGCAATAACTGGGCAATTCAGTTCTTTCGCCAAACCTTTTAATGATCGTGAAATTTCAGAAATTTGCGCGGTCCTGTTTTCAGAAGAACCATGTACTTGCATAAGTTGAAGATAATCGATGACGATTAAACCCAGATCCCCCACCTCACGGGCAAGTCGTCGCGATTTTGCTCGTAATTCGGTAGGACTAAGTGCAGGGGAGTCATCTATATACACTGGTGCTTCAGCCAATACTCCCACAGCATGTGTAAGCTTAGGCCAATCTTCATCTGCCAATTTACCGGTTCGAATTTTATGCTGATCGATACGACCAATAGAAGATAGCATACGCATAACCAGTGACTCGCCCGGCATCTCCATACTAAACACGGCAACGGGTTTGCCAGTTTCTATAGCAGCATTCTCTGCAATATTCATTGAGAATGTGGTTTTACCCATGGAAGGACGACCAGCGACGATGATCAAATCACCTTTTTGCAGTCCTGAAGTTTGTCCATCAAAATCATGGAAGCCGGTGGGCAAACCAGTCATGGGATTTTCTTGGGAAAAAAGGGTATCTATACGATCAACTGCGGTATTCAATAAGGTTTTTATACCAACAAACCCCTTTTTACCCTTCGCACCCTTCTCGGCGATTTTGAACACCGAACTTTCAGCAGAATCGAGCAACTCTGCACTTTCACGTCCGTCTGGATTAAATGCACTATCCGCTATATCAGTACCGACAGAAATCAGTTGCCGAAAAATCGAACGTTCACGCACGATAGACACATATGCTAATATGTTAGCTGCGCTAGGGGTTTCTTTGGCGAGAGTACCCAAATAGACTAAACCGCCGACTTTATCGAGATCATCTCTTGAATCAAGCCATTCGGAAAGTGTAATAACATCGAAAGGTTTACTATGTTCAGCGAGATGTGCGATAGCGCGAAAAATCAGCCTGTGATCGCGGCGATAAAAATCATCTTCAATGATATTATCAGCAACCTGATCCCATGCGTTGTTGTCCAGCATGAGGCCGCCCAAAATGGACTGCTCCGCTTTTATAGAATGAGGAGGAACTTTGAGCTGTTCAGCTTCCGCTTCACGATCTAGAGGATAAGCAAGATCTGGCATAACACTCCTGCGAAATCAAATGAGACAGCGGTAAATTAACCTAGGTTTAACTACTGCCCAGACAAACAAGGCGGAAAGTAGCTAATGCACTCTCCGCCTCATCGATAAAACTACAAATGAAACTTGTAGCTTCCTTTAGTCTACCGCAACTACTGATACTGTAATAGTCGCTTCTACATCTGAATGCAATTGTAGAGTGATTTCGTAATCACCTATATTACGGATTTGACCATTAGGTAAGCTAACTTCACTTTTCGCGACCGCTACACCAGCTTCTGTAATTGCATCAGCAATATCGCGAGTTCCAATTGAACCAAAAAGCTTGCCTTCATCACCAGCTTTGCTGCTGATTTGAACGGTAAGTTCTTTTAGTTTCTCTGCGCGCGCTTGTGCAGCAACCGTTTTTTCAACAGCGGCAGCTTCAAGCTCTGCTTTTCTTTCATTGAATGCTTCTAAGTTCGCTGTTGTAGCAGGAACTGCTTTACCTTTCGGGATTAAAAAGTTACGTCCGTATCCACCACGTACTTTTACTTTTTCTCCCATACCACCTAAGTTTGCAACTTTATCAAGTAATATAACTTCCATTACCCATTCACCTCAATTTATAAAAATCATGTAGCTTTATTTTCGTAAAAACGTCTTATATTTAACCATGCATCTGCAAATCCGATTATTGCTAATAGCACTAGAATTTGCGGTGCGATAAATACAAGTAGCAAATAAAGCAAAATTATCCAAGCCTTGTGTGCCTCTGTTACGGCTACCCAATGATGTATTAGTGCGACTCCTGCAACACTTGCATATAAACTAATGACGATAGATAGATCACTTGCCAAACTTCCTGGAACAGGATTTAGCAGTGCCCAAACCATAATCAAAGCGCCGAGTATTGCGATAGATTTATCCACTCGAAATTGAAGAAATTCAAGTTTAAATCCACCGGGATTATAAAGCGTTGCCTGCCACCAGCGAGCCAAAAACACACTGAGCACCATGCTGATAAAAAATGCTGAAGCCATTAATCCTGTCATGTATTGAGACGCTGCTGAGCGCATCATCTCAACATCTGCAGCATTAACACCCGGTTGTGTAAATGCTTCAGCAAGTACTTTATCTAATACACCTTGCCACCACTCCACTGTATTACCAATAAACAAGTGGAAAGCAAGAACAGCTACGCCGCAAATCAATGTGGCGACTGCCAGAGTTATCGGTAGTGACACTGTTTGGCGCAAAACGATAGCGAGCAGCCAAACAGGTAACCAAACGACAGCGCCGAATACTGCTGCAATAAGGATGTTACCAGTGCTAACCATTGATAATATGGATAACACCAACACTGCAACAAAAGCAACAAAAGCCCCTTGAGAAACGCCTTGTCGCAATGTTACCAAAGCAACAACAGCTCCACTGATATAACTGAGTGGTGGCAAAATAAGCGATAAAACAGCAAACAGACTGCTTATCGCAGAGGCTTGCACTCTTCCTCGCATTGCGTATTCCGCAAGAGCTTTCATAGGCTACCTAACTCGGAAACTTCATGATGTCGCGAATTTATACCCAAAGGGCACTCGCTTGCGCACCAGTCCAGCACTCAATCAGATAATCTTTTGTAGATTCAAAGAGCAAGCGAGAAATCGTGATATTCATGAATTTTCCGGGTTTCTAACTTAGTTTCTATGTGCGTCTGAATAAGGCAATAGAGCCAAGTAACGCGCGCGTTTGATTGCGGTAGAAAGCTGTCTCTGATATCTGGCTTTTGTGCCCGTAATACGGCTTGGAACAATCTTTCCACTTTCAGTGACATAGTTTTTCAAAGTGTTCAAATCTTTGTAATCAATTTCTATTACGCCGTCTGCTGTGAAACGGCAAAACTTTTTACGTCGAAAATAACGTGCCATTGTATTCTCCAATTAAATTCTAATTGACTCTGCATTAACACACAGCTTTCTATCTGACCCTTGAAACGATATCTGATTTAGATACCCTTCTACGGTGACAGGTTTATCAACTGTTAAACGTTTATACGTTTTATTTAATTCGCTACCACTCACAATGATAAGTACGCGGCAAAAAATATTTCGTGCTAATCCAGCTTCTTTCTGTTGTGACTGATGTTCAAGAACAAATCGCGCTATGGGTATACCTGCCGGGGTATGACGAACTTCATACAACTTGGCAACTTTACCGCAAATAACAAGTCGATTTTCTTGCAGAATTAAGCTTCCTCTCCAGCTGAATCATCAGCTTTAGGAGCGGGTGCTGCTGCTTCATCAGGAGCAGACGCCGCTTCAGGAGCAGGAGCAGGCGCTGCAGCAGCAGGCCTTCTTTCAGTGCGTTCAGGACGATCACCACGAGGACGATCACCTTCAGTTTTCTCTTTCATGATATCTGAAGCATCAGTAACAGCTTCGTCACGCTTAATAACCATGCTACGAATAACTGCATCGTTAAATTTGAAAGCACTTGTTAATTCATCAAGAACAGTTTGGCCACACTCAATATTCATTAGAATATAATGAGCCTTGTGAATTTTAAGAATTGGGTATGATAATTGACGACGACCCCAGTCTTCCAAGCGGTGAATTTTTCCACCGTCGCCTTCAATCACTGAACGGTAACGTTCAACCATAGCTGGCACTTGCTCGCTTTGGTCAGGGTGTACTAAAAATACGATTTCGTAATGTCTCATTATTCCTCCTTATGGCTTACAAGTCTTCCACATGTGTGGTAAGACAAGGAGACAAACAGAATCCACATTCATTTCTGATGTGGGAAACCCGCGGATTTTACGCAAATTCAGAGTGGTTTGCAATGGAAGATAGAGTAATAATTATTCAGATTTCAGATAATTATTTAGATAAGGATCGTTGCCGAACGACCTCAAATAAACAAACACCTGTAGCGACAGAAGCATTAAGACTTTCCATCTCACCGGGAATAGGAATCTTCACCAGAAAATCACAATTTTCTTTCACCAACCGACGCATCCCGCTGCCTTCACTACCAACAACAATAGCGATTGCACCTTTAAAATCAGCGTCATAGATACTTGTTTCAGTATCAAGCGAAGTTCCCGTTATCCAAATACCTCGCTCCTGAAGCATTTTCATCGTACGACTAAGATTCGTAACTTGTATATAAGGAAGGGTATCTGCTGCACCGCAAGAGACTTTTGCCGCAACAGACGTTAATGATGCAGACCCATCTTTAGGAGCGATCACTGCTTGAACACCTGCAGCTGCAGCAGTACGCAAACAAGCACCTAAATTGTGGGGATCAGTAATCTGATCAAGAATTAACAGAAATGGCTGGCCATCAATATTCTCCAGAATGGACTCGAGATCATTTTCTGAATACTGATTCTGCGGCTTACTCGTTAAACAGACAACACCCTGATGATTAGCTTTTGAACACAAATCATCCAGCTTTTTCCTGGGTACAATAGTGACTCTAATTCGGTGCTCTTTAGCAATATTGAATATTGATGTCAGGTTCTTATTTTTTTTATAATTATCCTGAAGCAATACTTCCTCAATATTATCGCGGTTGTTTTCCAGCAAAGAAAATACCGCGTGCATACCAAATATTGCAGAAGACATACTACTTTCTCTTCTTACCTTTATTTACCGGCCTACTTTTTTTATTATCTGCTGTTGCAGGCTTCTTTCCCTTTGCACTTTTCTTTTTCCAGCTACTTTTTTTCTTTGAAGTCTTATCTTTTGATTTGGCTGCTCTCACTGCGCCTTTCTCAGAGCTCGATGAGGCCAATTCAAAATCTATTTTTTTGTCATCTAAACTAACCCGAACAACTCGAATTTTAACTTCATCCGCCAACTGATATATTTTGTTGGTGCGTTCGCCGATCAA
>CALZJE010000082.1 GCA_945787715.1 uncultured Ectothiorhodospiraceae bacterium
AATACGTTTATTTAGACTATCTGACTTACCGATTCGCTACCATAATAAAATTCGATCTAAGGCTACGCCTTATGACCCGGAGTTTAGGGATTACTTTACATCGCGTAAATTGTGGCATCAAAGTATGGCTAGGCGTGATAGAGCCTTTCTATCCGCTTCATCCTTTGACAAGTTGGCGGATTGGCGCTAGTGTGAACCGTTATTGTTACTGATATCTGGGCCGTGAAAGTTCGGCTTTCGAAGGGCTTGAGCTGTATGATGGGAAACTATCACGTACAGTTCTTAGGGGGCGAAGGGTCGTGAGACCCTTAGCTACCCGGTCATTTACGGAAATATAAGGAGATAAGATTGTCTATCTACATTGCAGCAAGAGACTTAGCCGGATTGCCATTCGGTACTCATCAATATCTGATTATTGAAACAAATTCGAATCCTCATCCTTCCGCTAGGCTTAACGATAAGTTAGTACGCCCTAAAAATTTAGGTAACGGCAAGTTGGGGTATGTTGTTGGCGCTCACAATAGAGATAATTTGTCAGTTATTTATTTTGAAAAAAGTGATTACGAAGCTACTCAAGAATACTATGATAAGAATCGAATCAGTTTTTTTAGTTCTGACTTTGATACTGAGGTGATTAAAGTAAATTACTCCAATACTAAGATTGATGAGGCGATAAAATTGGTGTTTAACTTGGTAGATAATTATAATATTAACCAAAGTATGGATAAAATTAAATATCCGACGGCTGGGTTTGGCTTTAACAGTAATAGTTGGGCACAAACAATAATTGAATTATCAGGTGGTACTGTAGTTAGTGACTTAGATGGTATTGATATTTCAAGTGATAAACGTATACCTAAAACATATTTTGAGCCAATATGCCCAATTGAGAGAAGACCCAAAATAAATTAGGATTCGATAATGTTAAATAAGCATATCCTTACATTTGCATGGACTGTATTCCTAAGCATTATTATACTAGAAATCGCAGTAGATTTTGGAATTCGTTCTTCAAGTGAAAACTTTTTTGATAGTGGTATTTCTCAGTCTATTTGGTTTATTCCTCAATTTATTGCATTTTTTCTTGGTGGTTATTTGTTGTCGTACAGAGTTAGAAAGTTAGAAAGTACTAAAAGTAAACTCATTAGTATTTTTACACATTCATTAGCAGCTATGTTTATTTATTTGATTATTCTTTACTCTTATATATTGGGAACTGGAATTGACTCGTTCTAAACTATGCTAACAATTGCGTTAACTCTTACCGTCGGAAGCGTTACGCTAGACGTTAGATGAAAAAAATCCCACCAATTCTTGATATTGTGTCGGTATTACCTATAATACTACTCTATGAAGCCGATAAATATAGTAATCGACACAAATGTTCTTGCATCAGGGCTCCGTTCTAGTAAAGGCGCGTCGTATAAGTTACTGACTTTAATAGATAATGGTGATTTCATCATAAATATATCAGTACCATTATTTTTAGAATATGAATCTGTAACTTTGCGGGAGTGTTTGAGACTACCATTAACAAAGTCGGATATTGAAGATATTCTAAACTATGTAGCTAAAGTGTCATGTAAACGAGAAATATTCTTTTTGTGGAGGCCGTTTCTAAAAGACCCAAAAGATGATTTGGTTTTAGAAGTTGCGGTAGAATCTGAGAGTAAAGTTATCGTTACATACAATAAAAAGGATTTTGTTGGGGTTAACAAGTTTGGAATTAAAGTCCTTACTCCTAAAGAATTTCTGGAAAAAAGAGGTTTACTAAAATGAGTACGTTAAGTCTAAGGTTGCCAGATTCATTGCATGAGCAAATTAAAAAGCTTGCATCAGAAGATGGGGTTTCAATAAACCAATTCGTTGTATCGGCCGTGGCAGAAAAAACCTCTGCATTTTTAACACAAAGCTATTTGGAAGAGCGGGGTAAATTATCTACTAAAACAAAGTTTAAAAAGGCTTTGTCAAAAGTGCCAAAAACTAATCCAGAGGACTTTGATAAATTGTAGCCATGCAATCATCTAACAACAGCATAACCAGTAATTGTAAGCTCTGCCAATTCGCTACGTTCAATTATGGCAGACTCAAACAAAGCTTACAATTGCTAGTTATGCATGAACGTTAGCTGAATATGAAAATTATGAAATATATATTAAGCATAATATTGATAGCTTTTGGTTTGTCTTTTAACTCATCTTACGCAGACGAAAGAGACGACAAATTAGAGAAAATATGGAAAAACTTTCTGGAAATCGTTTCCAATAAAAATTGTGATTCATTTATAAGGGCATCACTAGAAAAAATATATTGCTACATGTGCTTAGAAAATACGGATGAAGAATATAGAGAATTAAACGAATTTAGGAAAACTGAAGTAAACTGGTACAGAAAACTGTATGAAGAAAAAATATATTTATCATCTAAAAGATTCTGCCAGGATGATTTGGAAATAATATTTAATAAAAAGTTTTTGTATATATTGGAGTCATCAGAAACTAAATTTATGGAAAATGAGATGAACGGAAAAAAATATGTTGAGGTATTGGTAACTACTACGAGACCGGGTGAGGTGGCACCCATGCATGAGGGAGGGCAGCATCACTTTAGATTTCGAAAGATTGGTGATTTATATAAATTTGGTGAAATTAGTACAATACCGTAAAAATCAGCTAACAAGGTTGATAACCGGGAATTTATTATGTTATCAAAATTTAGTGATATAAATAACCAAAAAGAATGGCACTGGAAAAACCTTTACCAACGGGAAACCAATCAATATACTGATAGGCTTCTTGTAGGATGTGCAAATAAAGAAATACCTACCATACTTAATTTATGTAAGGAAATGAAAGGCCCTTTCGGAATTTTGTATGTACTCTTAGTTTCAAAACTAGGTAATGAATCTGGTAGGTATCAATCCCCAAATCCAATTAATTATGAAGAACTTGAACTCTTCTTGTATGAACACCAAGAATTTTTTGAGCAAGATGGGCGGCATAATTTATGGATTTCTTCGATTTCTGGTGAAAGTCAATTTATCTTTGACAAACATAATTTCATATATTGCTATGGTGAAATAAGCATTCCTTTTCCACATACTCATAATTATCACTTTGAATTTGATGACGAAGAAGAGGCCGTAATAGACCATTGGAATTGGGTGCTATGCCCACTAGAAGATGATGACGATCTATAGCCATCTAACACGCCGCATTAACGCAGACCGGCAACAGCGTGGTTCGTTTGTGCTTGTCGCTGTCGTGCCATTATGGCACAAACAAACAACACTGCTGCCGTCTGGTTATGCGCAACGTTATAAGTCATCGAGAGTCCATAAATGACATACGAAGAGTTTAACAATTATTGTAAGTCACTTCCCGCGACGTCATATGTCGTTCAATGGGGGAATTCTCATGTCTGGAAAGTTGGGGGGAAAGTTTTCGCTATAGGTGGTTGGGAGCATTCTGATAGTCCAGCATTTACATTTAAAGCATCAGAGCAAAATTTTCTTTTTTTGAACGAAGTTCCAGGATATCGACCAGCTCCTTATCTTGCCTCACGTGGAATGAGTTGGATACAACAATATGATGCGCAGGATAAAGAAGACAAAGACCTAAAGTACTATCTTAGTGAGTCACATCGCATTGTGTCTTTAGGCTTAACTAAGAAAAAACAAAAAGAACTAGGTCTAAATCAAGAGTAGCTAGGAAATTAGAATCAATATTATAATGACTTATAACAATGGTATAAATACAGACCAACTACAGCGTCGTTTAAATGCGGCCCATTTCACTTCGTTGCATTATGTCACATTTAAACAACGCTGTAGTTGCCTGGTTACGCTGAGCGTTAGGCATAGAAAACTTCACATAATTTAATATTGAGGATTCAGTGAAAGCAGAATTTGTAGTAGGCAAGTCGGAGAAAGTTACTATTGAAGTCAACTGTTCTTCTTGGTCGGGTTAACAGATATATAAAGTAAATGGCCAAGTAGTTCATAAACTTAGATTTTTTAAGTTAAATGACGTTGTTGAGTTTACTACTGGAAAACTAGAAAAACATGAGATAAAAATTGTACTTAAGACGTTCCCCCCGTTAACGCAAGTTTATGTGGATGGTGAATTATATTTGACTCCGCTATTTGGAGACCATTTGTTTTCTACCAAGGATGCAAGGAAACGGAATGAAGTTCAAGCCTTAAAATGGGAGAGGAAACTTAAAAAGGGAAAGTTGAAATATTTACTGACATGCAGTATTTACTGGGGCGTTCCAGTGGCTATAGGCCAGTCTGCATTGACATTATATAGCTCTAATAGCCAAGTGGATATTTCGGGGGTATTTATAGTCCATCTCTTGGTATGGTTAGCTTTATTTTCTTTTATTGGTATGATTGAATGGCAATCAAATAAAAAAAAATACAAAAATTACAAATCCAGTTTATGCGGCGACAAGATAGCAGACTGAGTTAGGTGGTAGACAATACATAATAAATGCGTTAACGCAGATAATTGGCAAGGCGGAATAAGTGGATTTCTATAGTGACCCATCGAAAGTCGATGAATACGAGAAAATGTGTGATGAATATGATGGCGCAGAAATATACAAGGTCCTCGATAAGCATCTCACTAAAAACTCTACCTTATTGGAATTAGGGAGTGGCCCTGGAAACGATATTCAGTATTTTCAAAAAAAGTATAGAGTTACTGGATCAGATTTATCTGAAGAATTCCTTCTAAGGTGCAGAAAAAAGTTTGGTAACATTCCTTTTGAAAAGTTAGATGCCGTATTAATAGAAACGAATGAAGTATACGAATGTATATTCTCAAATAAGGTATTGCATCACTTAGATCGAGAGAACCTGGAAAAATCATTAAAGCGGCAACAACAAGTTATTACGCCTAACGGGATATTCGCGCATACATTCTGGTTAGGGGATAAAGAATTTACAATGGAAGGAATGTTGTTCGTATTTTATGATCGAGATGAGTTGCTAAGTTTGGTTTCCAAATACTTTAACATTCTGGAAAGCTATGAGTACTCAGAGCTTAAGGAACGTGACTCAATATTTATTGTGGCGAAAAATGATAAATTCGCATAACAAGCGCGGTCGAGATGGACTTGCTTCCGCGGCGCTTGTTTTGTGCTATTCAAGCACAAATTAATCACCACTCCATGCTTCAAATTCGATAGATGTACAGCTTTCGTAATTTTGCTTCAAAACTTTATTAATGGGTGGTAGTGTTACTATGGATTTAAGTCTAATCGATGGATAGGATGTTGAAAATAAACATAGACAGTAACGAAGAGATTGAGATGCTTGAGAATTGGGGGTTATTTGATCATGTGAGACATATGTAAAGTTGACGTGGTTAAACACGAAAAGTTTACATTGAGCCACTGTTAGCCTAAGGAGAAGCAATGAAAAAGAATATACTCGTCATTCTTGGACACCCCGACACAAATAGTTTCTGTGGTTCAATAACTCAGGCATATGTTGACGGTGCAATAGGTGCAGGGGCTGAGATTCGTGAACTTAAACTTGGCGAATTAACATTTGATCCGGTGCTTTGGAATGGATATAACAAAATCCAAGAGCTTGAGCCCGATTTAGTAAAGGCTCAGGAGTTGATTCATTGGTCTAATCATCTTGTGTTTGTCTACCCCAATTGGTGGGGATCTATGCCTGCACTAATGAAAGGTTTTTTTGATCGGGTCTTCTTGCCTGGCTTTGCCTTTAAATACGGTGAAGGTTCCTCGCTTCCGGATAAGTTACTCACAGGGCGTACTGCTCACTTGATGGTAACTATGGATACCCCTGCTTGGTATTATCGTTGGGTATTTCATAGACCTGGGCATAATCAAATGAAAAAAACAATTCTTGAATTTTGTGGCATAAAGGTCGCAAAAATTTCTGAGTTTGCTCCGATAAAAGGCTCAAGTCAGGAGCAGAGAGAAAAATGGATTACTTTAGCAAAGGAACATGGAGCAAAAGTCTAACAATATAATAAACCAGATATTTTTAAGCTTCATTTGAGTCTATCGGGTAAGAGGGAGCATAGCTCCCGACTGCCCACAAAACCTTTCTATTCCCATAAATATTATAAAAATTTCTCAGGCCACCATCATCTTACTTTCAACTGGCTGAAATTATTTCACCGCTACGCGACATTGATATATGGATTCGCCGTCGCCTTCGCTGTTACATTTGGAAGCAGTGGGGACGCCGAGGCTATCGTAAACTAAGGCGAAGAGGTATTGAGTGGCAACTAGTATGGATACGTATAAATTAGCGCACGGCCCTTGGTGATTGAGAAAAAGTCCTGCATTATATTATGCATTAACAAACAAATATTTTACTGGGCTTTGATTAATCAGCGTACATCAATGATTGAATTGACTCGATCAGCCGAACAGCCGTTGTACGTACTCCGTATGCCCGGTTGTGTGGGAGGAGAGGCACCATGGATGTTATTGGGGCCTGGTCTTGAATCTTGCTAGGTTAAAAATCGGGATAATTTTGGATTGCCCTACTCAACGTTTAGCGGGATAGTTTAAGCTATAAGTTACGCATGAAACAAAACCTATCCCCGTTTGCACGCTTCAAATTCAATAGATGTACATCTTTCATAATTTTGCTTCAAAACTTTATGAAGGGGTGGTAGTGTTACTATAAATTTCAATCTAATTGATGGATAGGGTGTTGAAAATAAACATAGACAGTAACGAAGAGAATGAGATGTTTGAGAATTGGGTATTATTTAATCATTTGGGAGCTATGTAAAGTTGACGTGGTTAAACACGAAAAGTTTACATTGAGCCACTGTTAGGCCTACATATGAACAACATTGATACATTTAACGATTTTGCCGCAGCTTTTGAAGCCGCGGTGATAGATGGTAACTGGGCGAGAATAGAGAAATATCTCGCAGAAGATGCGACATATTTGAATGTCGGTGGACCAGATCCTAAGTGTGAAGGTCGAGAAGCAATTATTGCCTTTTTGAAGGAAGATGTATCGAATACTGATAGACGATTTGATGAGCGTGTTTTAATTGCACTAACTCCGCCCGCTACAGAGGGTGATCGTCTCTCGCGTCAATGGCGCTGTACCTATTCACTGGCAGAGGCGCCCGACCTGGTCGTAGAAGGTGAGGCTAGATATCTTTTCGATGATGGCCTCATTAAAGAGATCGAAGAAGAAATAACAAGTGAATCGATGCGAAATGTCGAAGAGTGGATGGGCAAATATGGAAGCAGACTACATGCCTAACAAACGCATTGAGTACGCCCCTCCGGGGCTAGGACCTCGCTCTGCTGCGCGGCGCTCGGTCTCTCATGCGAGCCGTTATGTGGCAATAAAATCATCGACCTGAATTAGCATCATGAAAACATATATTCAAAGAATAAACCTAATTCACCGGGAGCTTGGTATACCTGAGAATTATGAATGTGAGTATGGCCTTCGCTTACAACAAGAAGAAAATGAGTTGATCGAAATTGAAAATGACATTTACGGTAGGGAACAAAGGTTAGTGCCAGTCGCCGCAAACGACTGGAAAGTGATGAAATATCAGGCTTTAAAAGAAGGGATTGTTCTGAATGTTGTATCCGCCTTTAGGGCAGTAGATAGGCAAAAGGAAATTATTCAAGCCAAAATGGAGGCTGGCCAACCCATAAAAGAAATACTACAGGTGTGCGCAGCACCTGGCTTTAGCGAGCATCATACTGGAAGAGCACTTGATTTAACGTCAACCGAAAGTGAGCCACTGTCTGAGATGTTTGAAGATACAGAGGCATATAATTGGTTAATGGAAAATGCCAATCACTATTCGTTTAAGATCTCTTATCCCAAGGGAAATAACGCTGGCATTTTGTATGAACCATGGCATTGGGCGCACTATCATGAATAGTTACATACCAAGCGCGTTTAATCGAACAAACCTCCGCGGTGTTTTTTAGGAATCTGTACCTGGCCTGCGTAATGGTATTATAACCTTCCAATTTTACCAAAATGCAATAGCGCAGGCCAGGCTCCTATACAGGCTCCTATAACATCCACAAATGAAAAACACTGCTCCTGTTTCACATGTGCCTACCTCTAGGATCTTGGTAGAACTCAAAAACTATAACCTAAGTTAATAGAAGGTTGGAAGCCTGTGAAGTCAGCATCGAACTTCTCCCCTTGAACCTCATTGGTGCCTGAAACACGATGACTGTTTAAAAATGCCAGTGCTGGCATAAAATAAAATCCACCATCTCTAGGGCGCCACACATATCCAACTCGCAGAGCCTCGCCCAATTGCCACATGGTGGAAGAAGATCCGCTACGTTGTAGCGCCATTTCTTCATAAGATAAATACAGGCCAACAGTTAATCCTTCATCGGGGTTTGAAAAGTGATAATCAAAGAACAACTTCGCGCCTGTTACATCTACTTTCCAACCTTTACCTTCAGCATCAGGATAATCATCAAACATATCTTCTGGTATCCTTATTTGCATTACGCCTACCCCAACATTTAGGTTATTTATAAAAGTAGAGCTCCTTTTTAAATGCACCGCCCATCCGCCAAAAATGGGAATTAAAATATCTGTTTCCACATAAACTTAGCTTGCCTTTGCTGTATTAGTAAAACCGATTACTAAAAATAGAATAGTCAGACAACTTTTCATTTTTCTCTCTTCACTTACTCAGTCAATAAACCCTAACGTAGCAAAAAATGTCGGATTAAACAGCTTTTAGAGCTAGCATTGTAGCGTTTTAGCATATATTTTCTGGCTTCGCATTATTTAGTATCGGGGATAACGCGTATGTGGGGGTTATTACGAACGAATGTCTGTAAGCGCCGAAAGCTAGCAGCTGCCCTATCTCTATCAAACGAGAAACTGCCCGGTTCCACTCCGTGCTGCCAAAATGATTACGGATCGAAATATGCCTTATCGTAGCAGGATGAAGCATGAACGCCTACTGGTTTTTTGAGCTTTTAAAGCTACCTATTCATATTTTTTCCCGAAAATATTATGATGTCAGCATGGTATAGATTAAACAGTACCGTGTAGTATCAATCTTTCTGCTCAATGGCAATGGGGAACACAGGCCTGGCTCCGAATATTTGTTCAACCCAAGAGATGGGCCCCGGACCATCTTCAAATGTTGAGTAAAAGGTTGGCTCGAAGTTATCAACGATATTGTCGTAGGATTGATATGCAAAGCGTGCAAAATCTTCGTCCTGTTTTTCAAGTTCCCAATCAAATATTTGACCGATCCAAGTGACAGTAACATCCTCACCCGCAAGCCATCGAATACAATCTTTGTCATCTGCTTTACATTCGAATTGATTGTCTTTGTCGTTGCTGGATGCCACTCCGCTTGTCAGGAGTTCATTACCAGCACGTTCGCGACGTACGAACATTAACACATCATTGCGATTAGCATTGACGTAGTAGGGATTCAAATTAGTGGACCCATACATCACTTGTTCCATATCCATTTTAAACCCTGTTGCCGTACCACTCGAGTCATTGTTCAAGCTATAGAGGAAGTCACTTGAGAAATTGAAAAATTGCGCATCAATTTTTGCATTAAGATGTTGTTCAATGGTTATATCTGGGGTATCAGGGTGTTGGGCCCAACCTGTTCTTATCACCGAGCGACTATTTAACGCGCCTTCACTTATATCAGAGATAACTTGTTTAGAAAGAATGCCAAAATCAGCATGCTCATCTTGATTTATTTTAATAAGATTTTCATTGTTAAATGCCACTGCTTCAGAGCTGCCTGTTGCAAATCGATCGGTTAGAATGGTCTGAATATAATTTTCATTTGTTGCAATGTTAGTTATAGTACGTTGTAAAATTCCATTGTCTTTAATGGGTGCAGAACAGTTAAAGTTGTCGGGACAAGAAGCGGAAATCATACCGCTAGTTGCATTCCAAGAGCCGAAGCTTACAGGACTAGGAATATCTATGGCAGCTAAACCTGGTGAAGAATCTACCTGATATGGTCTGTCGGTAACAACGATAGAAGTAGAGACAGGCGTACTTTTATCTTCATCTTTCAATGGTGGTTTAGTGATACCACTTGCGGCTTGGGATAACGTGGGTGTTTTACCAAAGGTGTTTTCATTCCAATTTATTGGAGAAGAGTCGCGATATGCAAAATAACGTATTGGTCCTTGGTTATCACTCTTATTATCGTAGACAGTGAAACCAGTTTCAAGTAATTCAAATCCTGGGAGAAATTTACCAGGCTCAAACTCTTCCAATTTTTGAGTGTGATTAAAACGTTGGCCAATCCAGGTTACTTTTACGGTGTCGCCCGCAATCCAATTTACTGCACGACCATCAGGGAGTTGCACCTGACCACCTTGAGTTAGAAAGTCACCGCTAATTTCTCGTTGTACAAATCCTTGTGCGTCTATTACATTTACATTACACACATTATTGTCCTTGCAATCGTCCGAGTCTTTAATATCTAAAGGTTGATCAACACCTAATGGTTGGGTGAACTCTTGCTCAATGATAGTTTTATAGCCTGTTGTATTCCCATCGGCGTTATAGTTAGCATCGAACGTAAAATAGCTAGAGAACACACTTGCTGCCTGGCTTGTTTCCTCTATGCTTTGTTGTGTGCTAACAGATGGATTAATTGAATCATCTGCCCATCCTGTTGCAATGGTTGTGGAGAGGTCAAAATTTGCTATCGATCCATCGACCGGGTTTACTCCAGATTCGAAAATTTGCTGTTTGTTCGCCAAGCCAATATCAGCGGGTGATTGGTCACGACCAAAATTTCGTTTAATGAAGCTTTCGCCAGAAGAGGGTAGACTGCTCGAATTTCCAGTAGCACCGAAATCTAGTGATATTGATTGAACAAAATTATCCCTTGTAGTTTCATCAATAAGTTGACGTTGGAGATAGCCTGACTCTTCTATTATGACAGCACAAGAGAATCCAATAGGACATTCACTTGTAATCGTACCATTGCTGGCCTGCCATTGACCAAAAGGTGTTGGTGGATTTCCAAATGTAGTACTGGTAAAACAAAAATTACACATAATATAGACTACGAACGCGATTGTTTTAGTTTTCATAATACGCTCCTTATTTAAGTTAATTTTTTTCCAGGCTAAAGTATTACGAATACATTTCGGCAAGGAGTTAATTTCATTGCAATGAAGATTGAAAAACGAAATTTCAAAGATATGGTGCTTTACTTCTATCTCATCCAATTATGCTACTGACTAAATTAAGGTTGTTGTTTGTGTCTGTCATTCATTATCTGCTAACGATTAACAAGAAACAGAGCTGTCGATAGAATTATTTAGGACCAAGAAAGAGTATTTTGCATAACTCAAAATTTTTACATCACTACATTTTTACCGTTACTAGCTGGAGCTTCCGGAAGCATACGTAGCGTTTTCAATTCAACAACTGCGTGTGAATAGATTAGCTGTGACTACTAAAATAGTTTCTTTTCATTGTTTCTCAACATCTGGATTAAGCTGGAAATTGAAGTTGCATTGATAATATAGGATATTTTGTAACTTCTCTAATTGATATATTAGAATACAGTAATGGAAAAAATCGAATTAAAAGTAATCAATAATTGTGTTATACGTTATATGGTTATATGGTTATATGGTTATAATAAAAACAATAGGATAGAGTAGCTGATGGGGTGGTCTAGAATTTTAGAGATACCAATATATGGATTATGGGGTATTAAAACAAACTGTGGCTGGCCTGTGTAATTATATTTTTAACCTATCGATGGTTCCAAAATGCAATAGCGTAGGCCAGGCACCTATCATAGAAAACTATTATTCCAACTTGACGTTTCCGACTCGTAAGGTCGAAACGTAAGGTCTAAATTCCCAGGCACATGCTTTGCTCTAGATTCTTTGAAAAGTATCAACTTGGTTAGCTTATTATTTGTTCGATTTATACAAGCCTAACTCCAATACTAACCCAATTTTATTACTCATAAGAATTTCGGAATAGATATGTTCAAGTCACCAAACTCTTTAATGTTGATCTTACTATTTGCACAGCTTTCCACAGTAGCCGCATCAACGCCCACCCCAGAGTCTCCCCGCATTCCGCTAGCGAGTGATGGTATTCATGATCCACTTAATCCCGCCATTCAAAGCCTACAAGAGCCCAAAGAATCCATGAAGGATTTCCCTAAAGATCGACGTGATGAGGTGGATTGGGTAAAAGCATTACAGGATGGCATTATTAATCCAAGAAAAACCATTGATGGCAAAGAGTATGGAGGTGTTGGATTAATGCAAGAGATGGATATGGATATCATTATGAAAAACACACAGTTTATGCCTTATGTGCGTTTTCCTCATCTTGCTCATACTCAATGGTTAGATTGTAGTAATTGCCATCCTAAAATATTTGTCCCGCAGGAAGGCGCAAATCCCATCAATATGGACGCAGTATTAAAAGGGCAGTTTTGCGGTCGTTGTCATGATAAGGTTTCGTTTAGTTTATTTATTTGCGAACGTTGCCACAGCGTTGTGCATGAAGGTTCAGGGCCTAAGTGGTGGTGATGAGAAATCTTTAAATCATAACATTTCGATTAACCGTTTTATTCAATTGAGTGACGGAGAAAATGACAAGTCTAATCCCAAATTCGACAATGTAAGTTACCGCTGCAGTTACTTTAATTTGAAACGTGAGTTTATTTTTGACCCTGTAATTAATTGTACGCACATGCACCCTTCAGTGCCGAATACTGATTATTTCATATGGCTTGTGTGTATTTACATAATCAGTAATCACCTGCCGTTCTATCATCTTCACAGCGCCACTACAGCAGCCGTAAGTCATCATTGGTTGTTTCTTTATCCACACCAATGATTGATTCAGATCAAATCCCAGCAAGAGCTGCAGCATTTGGATCAAACGTTTGCTGTTGGGAAACAAGAAGACAACCATTAAAAATACTAGCGACAGTTTAGCTTCCACGATCACTAAGTGAACGTATGACAAAAAACTGTGATTTATTTTGTTTTGAGTTTTTGATGATTGCTTCATATTCGATAGAGGTACATCTTTCGTAATTTTGCTTCAAAACTTTATGAATGGGTGGTAGTGTTACTATAGATTTAAATCTAATTGATGGATAGGATGTTGAAAATGAACATAGACAGTAACGAAGAGATTGAGATGTTTGAGAATTGGGGGTTATTTAATCATGTGGGATCTATGCAAAGTTGACGTGGTTAAACACGAAAAGTTTACATTGAGCCACTGTTAGGCATCCTTAAAAACAAAGGAGGAAATGATGAAAACGCAATCGCATAGGCTTTGTATTCTGCTTGGTTTAGTTTGTTGTTTGGTTCCAACGTTATCACACGCAATCCTTATTGCAGATTTTGGCCATTGGGTAGTTACTGATCCTGCAAATCCAAATGCACGTGCAGGTGTTCACGAAACATATTGGCATGACAGACCTGAAGCCCCCGGAAAGTATGCATACTTTTTCGAAGTAACAAACATGAGCGTGGGGCCACAAAACGCGGTTCCTGCTGCTGCTAGAAACGCAGCACCTCCCGGCGGCTGGAGTAGTCATCGTCCTACGATTTCCCAGTTCCGTCTTGAGATAAATCCAAAGCCTGGATTCGCAAAGATTTACGACACAGCACCACCATTCGGTGCACTTCCTGAATACGTTAGTGCGTTTGGGACGCCACCCGCTGGATGGGATCTTGAAATTTGGGATGATAGTGCAGTGGCACTTACTGGTTACTCGCTTCGATGGACTTCAGCGCTTAAGGTAGATGATATATTTCAGGACCCGATTCTGGGTGAGTCAAATATAATGAACCCTTCAGTACTATTTACTTATTATTCACCTAATCCGGCAGTACCAGCTGGCACGGCTGCTACTTTTGGTTCTCCACCAGGCCTAGGTAGTTACGTGAGTATAAAATTTGAGGATCCCGCTGGAGAAAGTACGCTGAGGACAATACCAGAGCCTTCTACTCTTTTTCTCATTGGGGCTGGGATAATGGGGGTTCTAGGAAGTGCTTGCAGAAGTGGGAGGCAGAGAGAAACAAGTCAAGGTACCGTTACTGCCTAACGAACAAGGTTAGATTGTGCGAGCGGCGTAAGCGCGAGCCACAATCTGAACCGGTTTGTTGTACAAGCCCGGTCTTTTTCATTAATACTGACT
>CALZJE010000083.1 GCA_945787715.1 uncultured Ectothiorhodospiraceae bacterium
CGTGAGTGCTAATTATAATTCGAGACCATTTCTGCCTAATTAGTGTGACAGGCACGAATATAGCTTAAATATCAATTGGATAGCAGGATTACTTAAATTTCAAGAGAATAAGCTCGTTTGAGTTATCAAATTTGTTAGTAAAACTGTCAATTAACATTAGATATTGCCGATATAAACTACAGAAACAATCCATCAAGTACATAATTAATGCAAAAAAAATCGCTAATCTTCATTGGAATTATCTCACTGTTTACGCAGTCAGTGTGCTACGCAGCGAGCTATCCAGCTGAGTATCAAATTTTTGGCGCGAGTTATCAAAAGTCTATGCCTCTGCAAGAAAAGCTTGCCCTAAAGCAGGGGGAGTTTTTCCACAAAAAAACAGGCTTTTACTTTGGCGCGAGCGATTCAGTTTATGGCACTGAAAATACGACCAAGGACAATCAAAATAATGATAATTATAAGCTTGATGCATATGCTGGCTTAAAACAGCAAATTGGTATTTTTGGTTATAACTTTGGCTTTAAATCTTATAACCAACTGCTTGATACAGAAACTCTCAACAAAGAGATTGAAGTTCAAGAAATGTATATTGGCGGTAATATCAAAGCGCTACATCTTAGCTATGCAACCAATAATGAAGGCGCATATACACAATTAAACGTCAAACACGATATTTCAAACCTCACAGTGGGAAAGACCCAAATAACAACGATATGCAATTCAATTTTGGCATTGAAAAAGAACTTTCACTATTTTAGATTACTACTCGTAGTGTAGCCGCTTTATCTTTTCCCTCTCCCACCAATAACCTAGCTTTTTTTTTAATTTACGTACCACCTGAGATCCACAAAATTCTAATCACTTAAAACAGATGCTCGGTAAATCTCATTATCCAAATTTGTACAAACTTTTTCACTCCTTTTTTACTCCTTTTTTAATCAAAGACAAGCAAGCTTTATTCATATAGCTTGGCGAATCAATAGGGTGCATTACGGCCACAGGGAAATGCCCTTGTGGCGTATTTTATGGTTCAACTGTTTTCTCTAGGTTAATGCATGATTTCTTTGACAAATTGTGTCAGAAAAATTTTCGCATCATCATCAATATCAACAAACTCGACACCATGATGGAAAACAATACGACTTCCGAAATCTCTATCGATTTCAGTACGTAAATGACAGATTTTACAGCGAATGTTAAAGCTCTCATCACTATATTGTGATTTTACGTCGATCACAAAAGCATCATCAATATTTCCCAAACGTTGCTTAGCCACTAAACGAGCGCCAGCTGTGCTGATATCAGCCATAGTGACATCCACAAAATCATTTCCCTTTTGCAAGGAGAGTTTAATTTTTGAATTATCTCCACCAACACGAGGTGTTTTTCGCTTAGTGTTTATTACATCCTGGTTAAGTGAAAGATGCACTAGGGGAAATGGGCCTGTCTCTACTTTTTTTACACTTGCGTTAAACATATGAACAACATTTTCCTTTTTCACTTGCACAAGATATTGCCGATTCGCTTTTGCATGCTTTAAGCTATCCTCATGCCCAGTAAATGAAGCTAGGAGATATTTGTTCTTATATAATCCAACCAAAGTTACGTTTAAACGTGTGCTGTGGCTATCCCTAAGTATTAACGTAGCATTGCTGCCAGTGAGTGTTTCAATATTTGTTTGCATCCTTTGGCCTTTGAGCTTTTATGGTGATATTCAAGCGACAAAAAGATTAAAAACTTTAAAGCAACATTTACCTGACGGAATTCGAACATGACAGGAACAAATTCCCCATTTCACATACTAAAGTACATTCTGCATGATAATCACCCCTTTTATCCTCAACTACTCTATAATTAGCACTAAAGCAAAGTGGCGTCTCTTTCATTTTGAAATTTACCCAATCTCAATATTTAGAAAATCAACCATTATAAATTCACCAGTGCCTGGGAAGTGGGTATCCCCACAAAAATGCTTTGGATAAAAAAGTTACTGGCATCCAAATTGTAAACCCAAGGATGCATGAAACAATCATATATGGTCTTTATCGCAAATTTAGCCTCCATGTATAGACAGACAAAACACAAATAGAATCC
This sequence comes from uncultured Ectothiorhodospiraceae bacterium, assembly GCA_945787715.1. Classification (GTDB taxonomy): domain Bacteria; phylum Pseudomonadota; class Gammaproteobacteria; order S012-40; family S012-40; genus CALZJE01. The sequence continues at coordinate 2,095 of CALZJE010000083.1, forward strand.
AAACTTTAACCTGTTAGCGAGCGAAATTTACGAGTTTTTATTAATTGGATTCCCATTAAAATTAATATGACAAATCTAACTATTATGTAACTCACTCGACTTTCTAGGCTTAACAATTTGAATCACTTATACTTATCTGTTCCTACATACTATTTGATAGTAGTAGAACACATGATGCGCAAACAATAAGCAAAATAACAACAATGAAATTAACGCAAAAAGATGTCCAAAATAATGTCAATGCTAATAGCTATTTACGTGGAGCGAAATACTTCAAGGAAAACAAAGCTAAAATCTTAGAAACCAGAGAGCGTGAAGACGGACGTGGCGTAAAGTTACAAAGCGTAGCTCAGGGCTCATCTGACAATGAATATTTTCAAAACATCACCATACATCAAACAATAAACAACACTATCGAAATAGATGGCAGGTGCACATGCCCCGTCCGATTTAACTGCAAACATATCACTGCAGCCTGTCTAAGCTATATCGAAAACAACATTGAGAAAGGAAAAAGCAAAATAGAAAACCCTTTAAACTGGATTGATGAGTTCGCTACTGCCAGCGGGAAAGAAAAAACTTCTGAAGATTACAAAGAGTTTCTCTGCTACTTATTAGATCAAGGTAAAGAACCCAGCATTCTAACCGTCCGTTTTATGTCTACTCACCCATTAGAAAAGGGTGGATTGAGCAAACCAAAAGCGGTCCCTATTCATAACTTACTGAGCAAGTTCACACGACCAAAATTTACGACACAAGCCGACTCAGATATCGCGCAACTCATCAACTCCATCAAAGGTCAACAATGGCTTGATTACCCACTACAAGGAGAAGTCGGCTATTTAGCATTAACTAAAATGCTCGTTACAAACCGTTGCTTTTGGAAAAATGTGACATCCGGCCCGATACAAAATGGCGAAAGACGAGAAGTTGAGTTTCGTTGGGAAAAGAAAAACAATAATGACATGAAGCTCTCCATAGAGGTGATTCCTGAAGCGACGATATTAGAAACTTCACCATCACTCTACTTTGAAGAAAATAAAAATGAAATAGGCCCACTCAAAGGTGCCGCTTTCACACCTCAACAATGGCGCTTATTGAGTCACATGCCTGCTATCCCATCAACAGATGTTGCAGAATTCAGCCGCAAACTGATGACCACACTTCCAGGAATTCAGATACCACCACCCATACCACTTGAAACTGTTAATATCAAAACATCACCAATCCCAGTAATTCACCTAATAAGCAAAAAGGTGGATGCCGGAAGACAACAACAAGTCTTGAGATTACAGTACGACTATGAAAAGCACCTAGTTACGCCATTGCCACGAAAAGATCGTCATGCAGTAACACTGGACAAAAAGCTACTAATCATCCATCGCGATCTTCAAAAAGAAGCCGCGTTTGAAAACATGCTACTGGAATCTGGATTTGAAGCACGACAATTTCTGGACGACAATGAACTGAACTTTGCACCCCGAAAAAGTATGCGTGCGATGGAGATCGCCGAGCATTGGAGAGTTTTTATTGAAGAAACAGCCCCCGTACTGAAAGCGGATGGTTGCAAAGTAATTGTCGACAACACGTTTGATTTAGAGTTCGTTCGTGTGGAAGAGTGGCAAGTAGATATTGAAGAGAAAAACGAGTGGTTTGATCTTCGCTTTGATCTTGAAATAGATGGCAATAAAATTCCATTACTGCCATTAGTGACCAAAGTTTTAGAAAGCTACGATATCGAAAACTTACCGGAAACATTAACCGTCCCGCTACGAGAAAATAAATTCATTAGTCTGCCAAGTGAACGAATTAAGCCCATTTGCCAAATACTTTATGAACTACACGATAAATCATCGCTAAATACAAATGGTTCGATGCGCTTAAACCTTTTCGACGCAGGCCGACTTGATGATTTAGAAAACGGACTGGGTACTGCCATTGAATGGCATGGCGGGGAATCCTTACGAGAACTTGGAAAAAAACTTAAGAATTTTCATGGTATAGAAACAGCACCAATCCCTCAAGGATTGCTCGCAGAACTCCGTGACTATCAGCAACAGGGGCTAAACTGGTTACAATTCCTCAGGGAATACAGCTTAAATGGAATTCTTGCTGATGACATGGGCTTGGGTAAAACAATCCAAACCCTTGCTAACTTATTATTAGAAAAAGAACAAGGCCGACTAACACAACCCTGTTTAATCATTGCACCAACCAGCTTAATGAGTAACTGGCGACGTGAAGCAGAAAAATTTACTCCGGAACTTAAAGTATTGGTTCTTCAGGGCGCAAATCGACATGAACATTTTTCAGAGATAACCGAACATGATCTCATCATAACAACCTATCCACTATTGGTAAGAGATCACGAGATTTTACTTGAACATAGATATCACTACCTGATTTTAGATGAAGCACAAAACATAAAAAACAACAATTCCAAAACCTCACGCCAAACACGAGAAGTGAAAGCAAATCACCGCTTATGTTTAACCGGTACGCCTATGGAAAATCATCTTGGCGAATTATGGTCTCAGTTTGATTTCCTTATGCCGGGGTTACTAGGAAATAGTCAGTTTTTCAAGCGCCATTTTCGCACTCCCATTGAACGGCATAACGACCTATCAAAACAGAAACACCTCTCAAAGCGAATATCGCCATTCATGTTACGCCGTACAAAAACTGAAGTTATCACCGAGTTACCACCTAAAACAGAAATAATTCGCTCCGTCACATTAAGTGGAAAACAGGCTGCATTATACGAAAGCATACGTCTTTCAATGGAAATAAAAGTACGTAAAGCCATTGCACAAAAAGGATTAGCACGCAGCCATATAATGGTACTCGATGCATTATTAAAACTTCGACAAACCTGTTGCGACCCAAGTTTACTTTCTATCCCTCAAGCTCAGGATATTCATGAATCAGCAAAACTTAAAATGCTTATGGAGATGTTGCCAGAACTGATTGAAGAAGGCCGAAAAATATTACTCTTTTCACAATTTACAAAAATGTTGGGCGTCATCGAAGAGAAACTCATCAATGCAGACATTCGTTACGCAAAACTCACTGGTCAAACCCGTAAGCGAGAAGAAGTCATTGACAAATTTAAAAATGACGAAGCAGATGTGTTTTTAATCAGCCTCAAAGCGGGTGGTGTTGGCTTAAACTTAACAGAAGCAGATACCGTTATCCACTACGATCCTTGGTGGAATCCTGCCTCTGAAAACCAGGCCACAGACCGTGCACACCGCATTGGCCAAAATAAAGCGGTATTTGTTTACAAACTGATTACCGAAAACACCGTCGAAGAGAAGATTTTAGCCTTGCAAGCAAAAAAACAGGCATTAGCAGATGGTGTTTACCAGGATAAAGATAGATCAGATAATATGAATATCACTGCAAATGACCTTGAGTCACTCTTTGCCCCTCTTGTACCATAGGCTATAATAACAACACATCACATTATGATCGGTATTAAAATATGAGCAACGCACTTCAAGAACAACTGCTAAAAGCTGGACTAACCACAGAAAAAAAAGTCAAAAAAGAGAATCACGCTAAACGCAAGAAAACAAAATTGCAGAAAAAGAGCAAAATCAAAGAAGTTGATGAAAGCAAATTACTCGCTCAAAAAGCCGACACAGAGAAGCGCCAACGCGATAGAGAGTTAAACCGCCAAAAAGAAGATACTGCAAAACAAAAAGCCATCATCGCACAAATTAAACAGCTTATAGATGTAAGTAAAATCAACCTGAGCAACGGTGAAACGGCTTACAATTTTGATGATAATAAAGTCATCAAGCGCATTTATGTGACCGATGCACTACCTGATCAAATCTCTCGTGGAAAATTGGCAATCGTAAAATTTGATGAAAAATACAGTGTCGTACCTACTGTTGTTGCCAATAAAATAAAAGACCGTGATCCAAGCTACATTATCGTTTTGAATGACTCAAACACTTCTGAAGAAATTGATGATGAATATGCAGATTATCAGATTCCTGATGATTTGATGTGGTAAAACGGTTCTCTATAGACAATTTTAATAACTGTTTTACCCAGTTTTTAAAACATTCCTGTCACTTGCAATATAGCTAATTTAGTGATTACTACGTGCACTTGCCGCTGCCAGAGACTGTCTCAATTGTGCTTCACATACTTCTAACTCAGCCTCTGCTTTAGCACGTTGAAGTTTACCTTCATCTGCAATCTGTAAACTTTCTTCGATAGTATCGATGAGTGTTTGATTGGCTTTTTTAATAACGTCTATATCAAATACACCTCGTTCCACTTGCGTTCGAACTTCTCGATTAGCGGTCTGCAATGAATCTGCATTTGCCTGGAGTAATTCGTTAGTCAAATCTGTTGCAGCTTTTACAGTTCGCGCCGCTTCTCCGGAACGATGAATAGTAATAGCAGTTGCTAATTGCTGTCGCCATAAAGGTATCGTATTGGCAACAGTTGATGTAATTTTATTAACCAGACTTTTATCATTTTCCTGCACCAAGCGGATACTGGGAAGACTTTGCATGGCAACCTGTCGTGTTAATCGCAAATCATGAACCCGACGTTCTAGATCGTCTCGTACTGATCGCAAGTCACGTAATGACTGCGACTTTAACATATCACTACTTTGCTCCGCTTCAGCTGCCAGTTTAGGGATTTCTTGCCGTTCGAGATCTGACAACAAGGAGTCGCCAGTCACAATATACACTTCGAGATCACGAAAATAATCGAGATTTGCACCGTATAAACGATCCAGTAGCGTAATATCAGTTAATAACTTGGTTTTATGTTGCTCCAAAGAAATTGAAACACTTTCAATCTGATGTTTGACTTCTTCATAACGTTGCAAAAATTTGGCGACAGGTTTTCCACGGCCCATTATTTTGTCGAGTAAACTGGGCTTTTTATTTGGATTAAGTGCAAGCACATCAAAACCACGCAACACACTAACAATTTCACTTAATGCACCACCGGCCGCACCCACATCCTTATTTTTCACACCCTCCAACATTTTGTCGGATATATCAGTTAACTGCTGTTGAGCCTTGGTACCAAAAAATAAAATGGAGGTACTGTCTTTGAAGTTCACTTCCGATTTACATTTCAATACTGCAGGATCATCAACCTTTATGGCAATGTCATTCGCAACCTCGTCAGCCAATCCATCAGCTGTTGCAGTTATATTAGATTGGTTTTTTTCATCAGCCATATTGCCTATTCTCTTTAGATATTAGTTAATTTTTGATAGAAAGTATTTATCTAATGCCTTCTTGCCGCATTTGCTTATTCAACACTTCAATTTGCACATCAAGATCCAGAATATCATTCTCCAGCAAACGTTGTTGTTGCTGTTTAAATACATCTTCAATCGTAATAAGTACATTTCGAAACTTATCTTCCAGCACCATCGAATTAGCCTGCTTATGGGTTTTTGCATAACCTTCGGTGACACATAACGCACCGTCAAGATAAACATATAAAAATTTTCTTGCGCGGTGAATATCTTTGGGGTCCTGTTCAATGCGATTTACAATATCCCTTGCAAGCTGGGTAATCCGTAGTAAACGAGAATTAAGTTCAAGATTGCTTAGCATGTGAATCACATTTTCGATCTTAGCAATTTTTTGCTCAGCATCCAGCATTGTATTACTGAATCCCTCCTGATCGAAATCGGAACCAGATGAGGCAAACAATGATCTGATCGGTTCAACCCCATAGCTGAGATAAAATGCGAAAAATGTTAATGATGTCACCACCATAGAAAATAAAAGTGAATGCCCCACTGCCAGCCAGCTACAGAGTCCGGTTGCTATTGAAACCATCACAGCAGCCAGAACTTTCAACGGTAGCGGCCGCTTCGCAGTTTTGTTTTCTGCATTTTCATATTCCTGCTGCAAACCTCGGCGGGCAATTAATGCGCCACCCAGAAACAAGGCCATTGCCGCGACATGTATTAATGTTTTGTTGAGATCGCCCTTGCCGAGAGAAATTATCAATGCAGGAATTAATGGTAGTGGCAGAATAAATAACAAAAAACCTCGTGGCGACCACCAGTGTGGTTTGCGATACTCAATACGGTTCGCAAGATTATCCGCACGATTTTTCATTGATGAGTTGAAAGCGTTACGATTCACGAAGCTGAACTTGATGAAATAGACGGCGCTGATCCGGCATTTAGCAAAGTCTGGCAAGTGACCAGACCAATCGTCGCAAAAAGCAACACAGCACCTAAAACAAAACGCAGAAAACGAGGCATAATGAAATTATAATTAGTTTGCTAATGATTAAACAGTTATAACAAAAACACATGAATTGAACCAGCAGCATTACTTTTTGGTTAATTATTACTCAAAATATCACGATAAAATCGAAAAAAATAAAACCCGTTCATATACCCGTGGCGTTTGAGGTTTCCCGATTATTTTATGTCTCAAGAACACCCTTTGAAACATTGGGGGTAGTAGACTATACTTTTTATAAATAAATATGCTTAACTCTCGAATTTATAAGGCAGCTTGTAAATTGAAAAACTGTGAGAATGTAAAATGAGACGAAGAGAATCTCTACTTAATTTGTAAACTAAAATCATAGAAATAATAGATGTCATTTTTCACTCCTCCTGTGATTACCAACGAGAGTTAGCCCAAATAATAAACGACTATTTTTTATTTTATAAATCTGTTTTGAGGTCATTTGATAGAAATATTTTAAACCAAAATTTATTTTCTCCATGCATCTCTAGCAGATAACGGTTTCATTAGCCTCATGAAGGCGTTATACAAATGCAGATAATAGATAATCATTCAATAGTTACTATCAAAACCTCCTTGGCTTACTTTATATTTTTCGCACTGCTGCTATTTATTCCCCCTCTGCAAGCAAATCAGATAATCGCTTCAAAAGTCTCTCAGATACCTGTCAATCCTGTTGCCGCCAACACACCGATAGACTTTAATTTACAGTTAGCTCACTCAGGTGACCAGGTTGTTCAGGGTTATGTCCGAATCTATGTAGATGATAAAAAGCTACCAGCTAATTCAGGTAGTTTTTCATCCAATTGTACTGTTTTTTCACTAAACACTGAATGGTTCGATTGTGGTACGTTTACTCTCAATGGCACTCGCAATCCCAGTTTTACCTGGGATAGTCCATCGTTAGGTAATCACACTATTCGATTCGAAGCAGGTTGCTGGTTATATAATGTTGATTCCAATGGCGATGGCTGGTGGGATATCTGTGAACAAAATCTTTCCAGTCCTGTCGACTTCAATGTGCTTGTTGGGGCTTCTGAAATTACCTTTGCCCAGCCTGAATACACTGTTTCAGAAAGCGGTGGCAACATAGCAATCAGTGTGCAACGATTAAATTCAAGCACCGGTGATGTAAGTGTTGACTATGCGACAAATGATGGTTCTGGGATTAACGGCGAAGACTACAGCACAACAGCTGGCACTTTGGTCTGGATAGACGGAGATCAAACTAACAAAATTATTAACATACCCATCATTAATAACGATCTTGTTGAAGAAACCGAGAGTTTCACGGTGAGTCTATCGGCGTTGACGGGTAATGCTTTTTACGGCGATGAAATTGCAACAGTCAATATCAATGACGACGACTTACCATTACTAAATTTAGTTACCTCAAACGCAGAAGCGAATGAAGGGGGAACCATCGCTGGAAGTTGTACTATTTCTGTGAGTAATGACTCCCAACGATTGCAACCAATAAATCTACAACTGAAAATAGCAGGTAATGCGCAAGCCGGTTTGGATTATCAACAAATCAGTTCATCATTGCTGATACCTTCGGGTGTGCAAAACAATACCATCAATATCGTGCCTGTAGATGATTCTGAAATAGAAAATCAGGAAAACGTCTTACTCAGCATTGCTGCGGATGGTACGTTTGATTTGGCAAACAATCTTTGTGAAGTTTTCATCACCAGTAACGATATTCCCTCAGAGGCGCCAACATTGCCTACAGTATCTTTGAGCGTGCTAGATGGAATTGCAACAGAACAAGATAGTAAGCCAGCAAAAGTAGTTGTATCTCTAGATCAACCAGCAGGCGACAATGGATTTAACATTAGTTTGGATATTGCTGGTAGTGCAATAGCTGGAGAGGATGCTTCAGCAGATTACCAGTTGGTAAATAATACGGTAACAATTTCACCGGGCAGTCAAAGTTTCACACTTGATATTGTGCCTTTTGATGATGACGAAAAAGAAAATGACGAAACTGTCATTATCAATCTTGTTGCGCAAATTAATGAGTATACAATTGGAGAAGCAGCCGGTGCGGAAATTATAATTCAGGACAATGACACAGACGTAACAGATACTCAAAAAATTATCGTGCAATCTTTAACAGGCGATAACGTACAAGAAGCCGGATTGAATGAAGATATAGAGTTGATTATTGAAGTCAATGATGATTCAGGGAATCCCCTGCCAGGTGCACAAATAAGCTGGAGCATACAATCCGATTCTGCTGACGATACAACATTACAATTTGAATTAGCAGAAACGCAAAGCAATGAAAAAGGTCAGGCTAAAGCAATATTTCATTCTGCGTCGAACCCACAGATTTATACCTTACAGGCAAATGTCAATATAGAAAACAACCTCGGCGAATTATTGGAAGTAACTCAGGCTTTTGTCTTCGAGGCAGGATTGGCAGGATCCATAACACCAGACACACCTGAAAATGCAGTGGCGAAGAGCATGGATAATTTTTGCGGAGACCTTGAGTCCAGCTCATCAACATTGACAGATGACCAGAGTAAATTGTTACAGCGCTGTACAGATCTAGCAGAAGCATCAGCTGCAGGAAATGATGCGGAAGTGCAACAGGCCATGAAAGCCATCGCACCTGAAGAAGTATCCAGCCAGGGTGAAATTAGCAGCGATATCGCCATGCAACAGCTAAGCAATATCGGACAACGTTTGACGGCTTTGCGTCGCGGCATAAAAGGTGTGAGTTTTGCCGGATTATCTTTTCAATTAAAAGATGAAACCTTACCGAGTAGCTTACTCGACTATCTGTTTTTTGATGAGGGAGATCAATCCGACAATGCATCACCACCGGGCGGCTTGCTCGATGATCGTCTAGGTATTTTTATAACCGGTAGTCTTAGTACTGGGCAACGGGACCCAACTAAAAATGAAAATGGATTCGAATTCGATACCCGAGGTATTACTTTGGGCGCAGATTATCGATATACCGATGAACTAGTGCTGGGAACAGCCTTGGGTTTGGCAAACACCGATTTAACCATTGATAACCAGGGAGGCAGTCTTGATTCCAATGGTAGCAGCTTGTCGGTGTTCGGCATGCTATACACCAGTGAACGCAGTTATATAAATGCGGTGTTAAATTTTGGCGAAAACAGACTAGAGATGACGCGCGGGATCCACTATAAAGTCGGCAACAATCAACGTGACCTAAATGCCGAAGGAGAAACGAAAAGTTACAATCAATCAATTAGCCTAGGTGGTGGCTACCAATTCGTGCAGAAAAAAATTGGCCTCACAACCGAATTGCTGGCGAGAATCGATTACTTGAGTTCAAATATCGATGCTTACACCGAACACAGTGCGGAAGAATTCAATTTGAAGATTGATGAACAGAAAGTCCAGTCATTATTCTTTGTTATCGGCGGCCAGTCTTATATGGCGTTAAGTCATTCCTGGGGTGTCCTGTTACCGACATTAGGTTTAACCTGGGAACACGAAAACGAAACGGCTCATAGCATTAGTGGAACATTTGTTAATGACCCAACTGCTGCTGATTTCAAATTCAGTTCGGATGAGCAAGATGATAATTATTTTCGTCTGAGCGCAGGTTTTTCGGCAGTATTGAAACACGGTGTATCACTGTTTTTTCTTTATGATACTGTCATCGACAAAGACTTTTATAGCGAAGAGAATTATTCATTGGGTGGGCGTTTTGAGCGAAATTTTTAGCCATGTTAAAGAGCAAAATCTAGCCTCTTACTCTTTCCTCAAACCTCACCACTCTATTGGCCGATTTCAAACCCTCCGTGATTTTTTGCACAACTGAGATTTCCTAACAGTAAAGGATGATAACCTTGCCTCATTAAAATTTAACAGCAGTAAATTTTTTCTTCTCAACCGCTTTCTTCCTTGGCTCTTCTCTCAAGGGATCAAACAAGTGCTCTAGCCCATTTAGTTTTATTTCGTAAACCGTTGCTAACATGGTCCCCAACTCGCCCTTTGGAAATCCTTTGCTGGCAAACCAAACGACATATGGCTCAGGCAAATCGATCAACAAATGACCTTCATACTTACCAAAAGGCATACGGTATTTCGCCAGTTTGAGCAGCTGGCTAGAATCAAAATTTTCCATAAATATTTTCGAACAAAAACCTTATTAAACTTGAGTACATGAATAGTAATTGTAAACCTATTTCTTGCGAATTTCTTGCAAAAACACAAAAGAGCCGGTAACGTAAATTTATGAACCTACTAATTACTGGTGGAACCGGCTTTATAGGGCAGGCACTCTGCAAAAAACTACTCGAGTTAAATCACTCACTCATAGTATTGACTCGCAACTCCAAAAAAGCCCAGTCTAAATTCGGCAATCAAATTCGCACCATTACCAAATTTAGTGATCTTCAAAAATCAGATCTGATTGATGCCGTGATAAATCTCGCAGGAGAACCCATTGCTGATAAGAAGTGGACAGTAAAAAGGAAGAAGTTACTTGAAACCAGCCGTATCGACTTAACAGCTGATTTAGTCTCTTTTATGCGATCACTCAACACAACTCCCGAAGTTTTAATCAGCGGTTCAGCCATAGGGTTTTACGGTGAAGCTGGAGATGAAATTTTGACCGAGCATACGGAACCCCATGATGAATTTACTCATCGTCTGTGTGCAAGCTGGGAGATGCAAGCCCTTAGAGCAAAAGCAGATAATATTCGCGTGGCTATTTTGCGAACAGGATTGGTGATTGGTAGAAACGGTGGATTTTTGAAAAAAATGCTTCCCTCCTACCGACTCGGCTTAGGTGCACAATTAGGAAATGGCAAGCAGTGGATGTCGTGGATTCATAGGGATGATTACATTAATATCATTCTGTTTATTTTAAACGATAAGACCCAAAATGGGATTTATAACGCTACAGCGCCCAATCCGGTTACAAATCGCGCATTTTCAAATATACTCGCTTCGGTGTTAAGACGTCCAAGATTATTGACTGTACCAGATTCAGTTCTGAGGTTTATGCTTGGTGAAATGTCACATTTATTAACCACTAGCCAAAGGATTCTTCCTGCAAAGCTGCAAAAAACCGGGTTTGAGTTTAAATACAACGAGCTTCGACCAGCACTTGAGGACGTTTGCAATTAACAAAGATATAATTAAAGTTAGTACATACACTCACTTAAGCGACTTAAATTCCTATAATTGAGTAATCAAAACGATAAATTAATCGTTCAAATTCATTCAACTCTTGACCTTTCTACCAGTTACAACGTAGATTTCTGCCATACACTAAAATTAACAATCCCCCCCTGGAGTTTACTAAAATGAATGACACTGCTTCCAACTGGCGCGATCATTTTATCGCCTTGCGTAGCAATAAAATATTTGAAATGACGGTTATCGCCATCATCATACTTTCCGCAATGCTGATTGGTGCTACAACATACGACATCAATCCCACGGGGATGGCCTTACTAAAAGGCCTAGATGTTGCCGTTACATTTTTCTTCCTCGCTGAAATTTTAATCCGCATGGCCGCTGAAGAACGAATCCGCGACTTTTTCAAAAACGCCTGGAATGTTTTTGACTTTCTCATAGTTACCATAAGCCTGATCCCAATCGACGAAAGTGAAATGGTGCTACTTGCACGTCTGTTAAGAATATTCCGTGTACTGCGTTTGGTATCCATGATTCCTGAGCTGCGCGTGTTAATGAACGCCTTAGTGATTGCAATCCCTCGCATCGGTTATGTCGCACTTTTAATGTTTATCATCTTCTATATCTTTGGCGCTATTGGTAGTTTCTTATACGAAAAAATCAATCCTGTACTTTGGGGTGATATCGCGATTTCCATGTTAACCCTGTTCCGTGTTGCTACTTTTGAAGACTGGACAGATGTCATGTACGAAACAATGGCAGTCTACCCCTTTAGCTGGATTTATTATTTGATCTTTATTTTCCTGACTGCCTTCGTATTCCTGAACATGATGATTGGTGTCGTACTCAACGTAATGAACGAGGAGCATGAGAAAATGAACGTTGAACAAGGTGAAGGTGAAGCCGGTGAAGTTCATTGGATTAAAGAGCATACCGGTGAAATGGAGCAGCGAATGGAACGGATGGAAACGTTGCTGCAACAGATTGCT
>CALZJE010000084.1 GCA_945787715.1 uncultured Ectothiorhodospiraceae bacterium
TAGACACGGGCCTAATTCTGTCGCGTTTTATGTCTCCGGACAAATGCTGACAGAAGATTATTATGTTGCTAATAAGTTGATGAAGGGATATATCGGCTCAGCGAATATTGATACTAATTCTCGCTTGTGTATGTCCTCAACAGTTGCGGGGCACAAGAGAGCTTTTGGTTCTGATACCGTGCCTTGTTCTTATGAAGATTTAGAACGTGCGAAGCTTATTGTATTGGTGGGATCCAATACAGCCTGGTGCCACCCTGTGTTATATCAAAGAATTAATCAGGCGAAACAAAAAAATCCTGATTTAGTTGTCGTTGTTGTTGATCCACGTCGTACTATAACTTGTGACATCGCTGATTTACATTTACCTTTAGCACCTGGTTCTGATGCTTTACTGTTTAATGGTTTATTAGCGCATTTAAATCAGCAAGGTGAAGTGAATGAGATATTTGTAAACCATTTTACGCAGGGTTGTTCACAGGCATTGGCTGCTGCGCAAGCGACAGCACCAACTGTCGAGAGCGTTGCAGCAAGATGTGGCTTAGCAGAAAAAGATGTTGCAGAATTTTTTCGAATATTTGCACGAACAGAACGGGTAGTCACGGTCTATTCTCAGGGTGTAAATCAGTCGTCAAGCGGAACAGATAAAGTCAATTCTATCATTAATTGTCATTTATTTACTGGCCGTATTGGCCGACCTGGTATGGGACCTTTTTCCTTTACAGGTCAGGTTAATGCCATGGGCGGTAGAGAGGTTGGTGGTTTGGCAAATATGCTCGCAGCACACATGGAAATTGGCGTTGAAGAGCATCGGGATTTGGTGCAACGTTTTTGGAACTCTCCAACAATTTGTGGTGAGCCAGGCCTAAAAGCAGTGGATCTTTTTAATAAGATTGAATCTGGTAAAGTAAAAGCTATATGGATAATGGCGACTAATCCAGTTGTGAGTTTACCGGATGCAGATCGTGTTCGCGCTGCCCTAGAAAAATGCGAATTAGTAGTAGTATCCGAATGTGTGGAAAAAACAGATACTACAGTATTGGCTAATGTGCTGTTACCTGCAGTAGGTTGGGCAGAAAAAGACGGAACTGTAACTAACTCTGAACGACGAATTAGCCGCCAACGAAAATTTCTCGAAGCAGCGGGTGAAGCGAAGCCGGATTGGTGGATTATCTGTGAAATAGCAAAACGCATGGGATTCAGCAAGGCTTTTAATTTTAAGAACAGCGCAGAAATCTTTAGAGAGCATGCTGCATTATCAAGTTTTGAGAATAGCGGAGAGCGCGATTTTGATTTGTCAGGTTTAGTCGATCTTACTGATGTCGAATATATCGACTTTGAGCCGGCACAATGGCCGATCAAAAAGCCAAACGAATCAACAGCAAGAATGTTTGGAAATGGACATTTTTTTACATCGAATGGAAAGGCTCAATTTGTGGGTATTGAACCACGATTACCTAAAAATCTCCCCGATGAAGATTTCCCTTTCATATTAAATACTGGTCGTATTCGAGATCAATGGCACACAATGACACGTACGGGTAAAGCACCTCGTTTGTCAGAACACAGTCCTGAGCCTTATGCGGAGATGCATCCTGATGATGCCGCGATGATAGGGGTGCGTGATGGCGCACTTGTTCATATTTTCAGTCGTTGGGGAGAGGTTGTTGTCAGAGTTAGAATTGATGAATATCAACAGAAGAAAAATGTATTTGTTCCCATGCATTGGAATGAACAGTTTTCGAGTCTAGGTAGAGTGGATGCAGTGGTAAACCCCGAAGTAGATCCAATATCAGGGCAGCCAGAATTCAAACACACACCTGTGCGCATTGTTGCCTATCAGCCTGCCTGGCATGGATTTTTATTGTCTCGTCGCAAGATCAATATGAGTGAAGCGAACTATTGGGTTATGTCTAAAGGGGATGGCTTTTATCGATATGAGATTGCAAGCGAACAAAAAACAGAAGACTGGCCGGCATGGGCTCGGAGTATTTTATGTACTTCTGAAAATGATGTTAATTGGGTTGAATTGCTTGATAAAGCAGCGCGCCGTTACCGTGGAGTGAGAATGGTAGGCGATGCAGTAGAAAGCTGTATTTTTATTGCACCAAGCCATGAATTACCATCACGTAGCTGGTTGGCGAGTTTATTTAAAGAAGAGCGGCTTGATGATGAGTCGAGAAAAGGCTTGCTATTAGGTAAACCACCAATAGGGCAAGAGGATGTAGGGCGAATTGTATGTGCTTGTTTTTCTGTTGGCTTAAATACAATTGTTGACGCAATAAAAACAGAAAATATTATCTCTGTTGACGAGATAGGAAAATCATTGCGAGCTGGAACAAACTGTGGATCGTGTGTGCCTGAATTGAAAACAATTTTAGGGCAGCAGAAAGGTTGAGATTCGAACCGATAGATAATAAAAGCGTCCTAATGACGCTTTTATTATCTTCCCAGACTTACTTCCTTATACGATAAAAAGGTTCAGCTTTATCTGCTGAACTTTGATAGACAAAAGACATGTCTTCAAATGATCTTTTCCCAATTTCTAAGGCCTCTTCATCTTCAAGCTGAATAGCATCAATACCGCAGCGTTCTAAGTAAGTAAACTGATCACGAAATATATCACCAACAGCACGCAGCTCACCTGTAAAGTTATGACGTTCTCTTAGCAAAAATGCATAAGAAAAACAGGTTCCATCCGTATATTTTGGAAAATTTAATGCGATTAAATCAAAATGTGATAAATTCTCAATCACCTCGTCAATATTTGTATCACTGCTAATTAATACTCCGACTTTTCCATTGTGTGAGGCGAATGTTTCTTTATCAGCCTTCCATCGGGTAAATGGTACTATAATATCGCCATCAACCGGTGCATCATCAGCCGATAAAGTTTTCCAAGTATCTTGTATAAGGTGTCGGTTTTTAAGAATCTGCATGAATTGCATCCTCAGTTGAGTTTAATGGCTTTTTGATTGCGTACAGATAATCCTTAAATGGTTGCTTTCCAATACGACGATACGTATCAAGAAAACGCTCATTTTCGTGCCGCTTATCAACATAGACTGTTAGGATTTTGCTAACAGCTTCTGCAACTTCATGGATAGGTACTGAGCGACCAATGACTTGACCCAACGATGCATCTTCTTCTGCAGAACCACCCAAAGTTATTTGATACCACTCTTCACCTTTTTTATCGACACCAAGAAGACCGATATGCCCTACGTGATGATGACCACAAGCATTCATACAGCCAGATACTTTTACTTTCAGTTCACCCAGGTCGTACAGGTAATCCATGTCATCAAAAAGTTGATTGATTTGGTCTGCCACAGTAATTGAACGCGCATTGGCAAGTGCGCAAAAATCGAGGCCAGGGCAGCAAATCATATCTGTTAATGTTCCTATGTTTGCTGTTGCTAATCCGCTATCTTTTAGTTGTTGCCATACTTCAAAAAGACTTGCCTGATTGATATCAGCGAGCACAAGATTTTGATCGTGTGTGCTTCGAATTTCTCCAAAACTATATTGTTCAGAAAGATTCGCAACAAGTGTCATTTGATCAGCGGTAATATCACCCGGTGGATTGTTAGGGCCTTTTAAAGAGACTATGACAATCCGGTATCCATTTTCTTTATGCTCTTTTGTATTGTGTTTAATCCAGGTGCGAAATGAGGGGTTTTCATCTAAATGTTTTTGAAAACTTGTATCTTCAGAGGAAGAAGTATTGTAGTTTTTCGAGCGAAAGAAAGCTTTTACACGATCAATTTCTTTTTGATCCAATTCTAGATTGACGCTTGACGTTTCTAAAATTGCTTTCCATTCTGTCTCAACAAGTTCACGAAATTTTTCGATGCCTAACGACTGAACAAGAATTTTAATTCTTGCTTTATACATATTATCTCGTCGCCCCATTTGATTATAGACACGAAGTATTGCTTCAATATAAGACAATAAGTGTTTTTTAGGCAGAAATTCTTTGATTACTTTACCAAGAATAGGTGTGCGCCCTAAACCGCCACCAACAAGTACTTCAAAACCTGTCTCGCCATCTGCGCTATGTACAATGTGTAAACCAATGTCGTGTACTAGCGTTGCTGCTCGATCTTTTAAAGAGCCAGTCACCGCAAACTTAAATTTTCGTGGTAAATAAGCAAATTCAGGATGAAATGTTGACCATTGTCGAATGATTTCACAGTATGGCCGCGGGTCCTCAATCTCATCCTCAGCAACACCAGCAAATTGGTCAGAACTGACGTTACGAATACAGTTGCCACTCGTTTGGATAGCATGCATTTGAACAGTTGCTAACTCTTCCAGTATATCTGGTACAGTTTCAAGCTTGGGCCAGTTGTATTGAATATTTTGACGTGTCGTGAAATGGCCATACCCTTTATCATATTTATTGGAGATATGTGCCAGCATATGCATTTGTTTGGAAGAAATTAGGCCGTAGGGTACCGCAACACGTAGCATAGGTGCATGAGTTTGTACATAGAGGCCATTCATTAATCGTAATGATCTATATTTTTCTTCGTCGAGCTCACCGGCTAAATAGCGCTGAGTTTGATCGCGAAACTGATTTACACGTTCATCAATGATTTTTTGGTCGTACTGGTCGTAAATATACATACTTTTCAATCCATTCAGTGGATGGTAAACCATCCTAATGTTATCCCCTAAAAGTAGAATATATAAATATGGCAAAACTTTCGCTTGATGCCTGCTATATATCCATATTAGTTGCATGGAAACTGCGATTACCTTTAATGCATAAGTAATGCATAAGGGGGCTTGGTGATTTGACCGCTTAATCTATCAGGACTAATACATAAAATGAAATAATAAAAAGTTCTTTTTATATATGAAATTGATAATAATTAAATTACTACCGCATTTTATAGAAGTCAATTGCTGGCAATCGGCATAATAGTGATGTCTTTCTCATTTATAGAATAAAAATAGCTGATAGGCAAAATATTTTATTATCTAGAGTTGCTAATATTTTCATTATGAATTATCTAGTCGCGAAAAATTATTTGTCGTTATTTGTGCGGAAATCGACACTATATTTTATTGCAAAATATATTTTTGTCTTACGTCGAATAGCAAAATATTTTAATTCCCTAATCCCTATTTAGAAACGCGAAACAATGTGCACCCAAAGTAGGCGCTCTTAGGCTATTTTTAGTTTCAGCTTGGAATCAAGAGCTTGTGCAGGATGCGTGTTTCTAAGTAGGGATTAGGGTAATAGTACTTTTTGTATTAATAATTTGTAGGATGTAAAAGTAGATTTATTGAAGTTATGTGAATTCATGGGCTAAATATTAAGATTTTATGGACTGTGACTGAGTTGGTGTTTTTAATGATAAAGAGGTGAAAGTGCTAAAAGCATCACTAAATCAGACGAAATACTGATTAATAAATAGGCGAAGAAAAGTGTGTTAAATATGAATAAACATAGCGATAAAAGCTTCCTGTTTGAGCTTTTCTCTCCAAAATCAAAATATCAAAAGAATGTTCGTGTTTTTGGATTATTTCTCTCTTTAATATTCTTTTCTTTCAGTGTTTTTGCAAATAGTTATTCACAAAGTAACTGGAATTCCGGTGTGCTCAATAGTGAAAGTTCTTGTACGGCAGAAAGTGGCGTTTGGAATGGCATCGAATGTGTAGCAACAGATGGCTCTAATCAAACAGGATGGAGTGCTTTTGCTCAAAAAGATGATGGTATAAACATAATTAACGCAGGTGAGGATTTAGAATTAAATCACGCTATAGCGAATTCTTCATCTATAATCTCCAATCCGTTTAATACGGCCGATAGCTCATCAGCGATTGAACTCATTAAATGGAACGAAATATTACAACCTTCCACTGATATTCAAATTCAAATCAGAACAGCGCCTGATGACTCTAGTCAACCTGGTGTATGGTCGTCCTGGATGGGGCCTGATGGTACTAGTAATTCTTTTTGGGATTCTAGTAATACTCATGATGGCAAGTGCTCTGGTATAGGAGCCGTTATTTGTTATTATCTGCCAACTCAATTAACAACAGCAAAAAATAATCAATGGTTTCAAATAGCCATAACATTAAATTCTTCGGTAGCTGATACAGCAACGCTTTCAGATTTTACAATTATTTATAGTACTGGAAGATTAGGGCAGTGGCGTTTCGATGGAAATGCAAAAGATGAAACGTCTCGAGCAAGAACTGCGCAATTATCTTCTACTGCTATGTTTGTTGTAGATGATCGAGGAACCGCACTTTCAACTGATGGATTGGATGGATATGCCAAAGTTTCAGGTTATGCCGAATTGGGAGTTACCACTCCGTATACCTATGAAGGCTGGTTTAAAATAAATAATGGAGTAACTGACGGAACTTTAATTCATTTATCGGAAACTTCAAATGGTCGAGGATTATGTTATAGCCCAGTCGCACTTGTGAATGAAAAGTTAGTAGCATCAAGTTTTGATGGCGCTGCCATGAATACTATTACTTCAACAACCGAAATTATACCGGAAGTCTGGAACCATTTTGCGAACACTTGGGATCCTGTCAATGGATTAAAACTATATCTCAATGGTGTGCTGCAAGGTACTTCGATACAAGCATCTCTGGGGACTACTTCAGCAAATATGTTTCTTCATTTTGGATTTGATGATCCGGAGTACACCTGTCTGGGTAATACGGGAACCTATTTTTTTGGATTGCCTTATGATATTCCAGTATTTCATGGTGAGTTGGATGAAATTTCTGTTTACAATGTAGCATTGGATGCGGAAGTGATAGCTTCCCGAACTGTACTAGAAGATGTACCTATTCCTGCAGTTTTTAATTCCGACCCAGTCTTGAAAGTCTTAGCCGGTGAATCTTACGCATATGAGATATTGGTTTCTGATGTAGATTTGGGAGATTTAATCATCACCGGATCAACACTACCATCCTGGTTAACACTGACTGACTATGGGAATGGCTATGCAGTATTGTCAGGAACTCCGGCGCAAACAGATATGGGTTTATACGAAATAGAACTATCTGTATCTGATGGTGTACAGACTTCCCATCAAACATTTCAAATTACTGTTAGTTATGTTGAGCCTAGTTCATATTGGAAATATGACAATGATGCGCTTGATTCTGGCCCCAATGCTCGTAATGGCACTCTCTATGCTGGCGCAACATTCAGCTCAGGAATAGTTGGAGACGCGTTGACACTTGATGGCGTTGATGATCGCGTTCATCACGGATCAAATAGCTATTTTGCAAAAAATAATTCACCCTATACGCATATGGGGTGGATAAATGTTGCTCCTGGCGAGACAGTTGGTAACGTTCTTTATATCTATTATTCCACATTTTGTTTTGTGCCTATCTCATTGGTGGATGGAAAGCTCGTTGCCACAAGTAAAAACTCTTCTGGTTCAACGGTACTTTCCAGTACTACGACATTAACAGAAGGCAATTGGTATCATTACGCGAATACATGGGATGCAGTCAATGGTTTAAGGTTGTATGTCAATGGAGTTTTAGAAGCATCGACTTCTCAATCGACTTTTGTACTAAGTATATTTAATCATTCTTTATATGTGGGGTATAGCTCAGCCTCAACCTCTTGTAGTGGAAATACTCAATCTTCGTTTGCTGGCAGTTTGGATGAGCTTCGTTTCTTTAAGGAAAGTCTGGATGCTGATCAAATTGCAAGATATTATGATGATACCTTAAATAAAAAACCAACAGGTACCGTTTCCATAGATGGTGATGTCGTAGAGAAATCAACTTTATATGCTAATACTTCTTTGATAAGTGATGGAAACGGCTTAGGTGCTCTCACTTATCAATGGATACGTAGTGGTCGAGAAATAGCAGGGGAATCTAATAGCTCTTATGTATTGACCCAAGACGATGTAAATCATGTTATTCAGCTAAAAGTTAGCTTTACTGACGGAAGCGGTTACGCAGAGTCGTTAGGCAGCGCACTTACCCTTGGTGTTGTTAATGTCAATGATCTACCAACAGGCACTATAAATATTGTAGGTGAACATTCACAAGGCCAAACTATTGCAGCTAAAGTTAATTTGCTAGACGCTGATGGTTTGAGGTTATTTAATTACCAATGGTACAAGGATGGACTAATAATAGCAGGTGAAAATACAAATGAGTATGAATTAAAACCTGAGGATGTTGGCAGTAAATTTACTGTTAAAGTTACCTATATCGATGGGTACGATACTGTGGAGAGTATACTTAGCTCAGAATCAGTGACTATTGCAAATGTGAATGACCTACCTGAAGGGGAGGTTACAATAAGCGGCGTTCTTAAAGAAGGTTATCCTCTTATCGCATCGAATAATGTAACCGATATTGACGGTAAAGGGGCAGTGTCTTATCAGTGGATGCGAAATGGAATTGACATTGCAGACGCGATAGAAAATATTTACACACCTGATGACCTTGATGTTAATCAAAAAATGAGTGTACGTATAACCTATATTGATGGTTATGGAACATCAGAAAGTGTCACCAGCGAATCGACCGATGTTATCGCCAACACAAATGATTTGCCAACGGGAAAAGTGCTTATTGTTGGTACATTCAAGGTTGGTGAGATGATATCTTTAGATGAAAGATTGATTGATGCTGATGGGCTTGGTGAGTTTCGTTATTCCTGGAGAGGAAGTAGCTCTGGTAGTCTTGGTGTTACTAGTAATAACTATCTTATCGGTGAAAGTGATGTAGGTACAACACTCAGTGTTGTTATCAGTTACATAGATGGGCACGGTACACTTGAACGCTATATTAGCCCATCATCGATTGTAATTATTGAAGGTGAGCGAAATCAGGCACCAGTGATCACGGCAATTCAAGATGTGAGCCTAGCAATGAATACCAAAATAAATGGTATTAGGTTTAACGTAAGTGACGACAAAACGCCTTTATCTCAGTTAAATGTATCCGCACATTCGCAGGATAATCTGCTAATTCTAGATAATAATATTCAAATTTCACAAACAGAAACGGGCTATGAACTAACTTTGACGCCGCTTCACAATGCATATGGATCATTGACGATAGCAGTTAAAGCGAGTGATGGGGAGTTAACGGCTAAAAGACATTTTGTTGTTACTCTTTCAGGCAAAGATACTGATAAAGATGGTATTCCAGATTTGGTAGATTTAGATGATGACAATGATAAAATACCTGATAGTTACGAACTTGCCAACAATATGAATCCACTCGATGCCTCAGATGCCGCACTCGATAGCAATAAAGATGGTAAAAGTAATTTAGATAACTATCTATCAAGTGATGAACAAGATATTAATGCTGAGCTAAACGGAACCATGCCGACGATCACATTGCCGCAAGATATTTTTATCAATGCGAGAGGTTTATATACTTTTGTCGACCTTGGTCAAGCATCTGCTCAGGATGGCTTGGGGAATGATATTGCTACATTTGCGGATCAAGTGGGTCCTTTTAAACCTGGTGCGCATATTGTTAGGTGGACAGCAAGCGATGCTGCGGGCAATGTCGTATCAGCAGAGCAAACTGTTAATGTAACTCCTATTGTTAATTTTACCACAGCACAAACTGTTGATGAAGGATCTACCGTAGAGATAATAGCGAAACTCAATGGCAATGCAGCGAGATATCCAGTCACTATTCCTTATAAGATTAGTGGTACAGCGAATAATCCTGATGATCATAATCTAACAGAAGGAAATATTATTATTCAAGGTGGATTGGAAGGTAGTGTTAGCGTTGATATTGTTAAGGACGAACTTAGAGAGTTGATAGAAGAATCTATCATCATAGAAATGGGTGAACCACAAAATGCAATCCAAGGTAGCATGACAAAGCATACTATTCATATAGTAGAATATAACATTGCTCCTAGCGTTGCATTAAGCGCATCACAAAATGATGATGTGACGAATATCGTTGTTGTTAACGATGGCACAATAATCGTGAGTACAGACATTGATGACCCCAATCGGGAAGATACCCACAGCTACAACTGGAGCTTCACTGACAATAGTCTAGTTGATATTGATGAATTCAATGAAACCTTTAGTATCGATGCATCAATGCTCGATGAAGGTTTACACACAGTTCGACTCACTGTCAATGATAGTGGAACGCCGATGGAATCTGCAATAGCAGAGCTAACGTTGAGTGTTGTTAATAAACGTCCTAGTTTATCTAACACGCAAGATAATGATAATGATGGCCCACTAGATATTATTGAAGGTCACGGAGATGATGATGGCGATAGAATTCCAAACTATCTCGATGCCATTGAAGATCTACATGTCATCCCGCTATTGCAAAAAACAAGTACAGCTTATTTAGTAGAGTCGTTAGAAGGTCTGAATCTTCGTTTGGGTAAAACAGCGTTTGCTGCAGGAGACAATGGAGCTGGTGTAACGCTGGCGCAATTTGACAAATACAGTAACGTTCAATTCGCTATCGATAATATTGAGAACATTGGCGGATATGCAGATCTTGAATTGCATGGAATTGCGTCAAAGGGTGATACTGCAATGCTTGTTGTTCCTCAATTATCAGAAATTCCACAAAACGCTATGCTCCGCATTTTGAAACCAACAGGCTGGGATGACTATATCGTGGACGACAACAATAGCTTACAATCAGCGCCAGGTAACGAGGGT
The DNA here is from genome assembly GCA_945787715.1 of uncultured Ectothiorhodospiraceae bacterium. Classification (GTDB taxonomy): domain Bacteria; phylum Pseudomonadota; class Gammaproteobacteria; order S012-40; family S012-40; genus CALZJE01. The sequence goes on from CALZJE010000084.1 coordinate 10,677, forward strand.
TATTGTCCGTCCCCTGGCGATGAGAGTTATAACGATGGTTTAACAGCAGGTTATTGGTGTGTCCAGATTATCATAGAAGACGGTGGTCAAAATGATGCCGATGCTGAAAAGAATGCAGTCATTCAGTTTTCTGGGGGCGTAGGCAAGCAAGCAGACAATAATGTAGAAAATGTAATTACCGAAACAGTGAATAAGGCATCGTTACTTTATCTTCTGTTATCTAGTTTTGTGTTGTTTGTTTGGCGACGAAAACTTTAAATACCTCAATACAATCCTATTCACACCCGTAACTGAAAAAAAATCGGGTGTGTAGCCCTTTTAAATAACCTTTCCTAAAACAACTCTGACGCTTCTTGTCTGGGTAAAATGTTACAGGACTGTAATTCTGAATCGTATACTACAACAACTGAACCTTGCTTTAGTTGTTGTAAAACTTGTGCAATTTTCGTTGCAAGCGATGTATCGTCCCATCCGTAGTCTGTTCCGTCTCGTGTAACAAATTCTTCAATTAATCCTTTTAATGCATCTGGGTTGATCTGTTCGTAAGGTATAATCATAGTTAATATTTCTGGTACTGTTGGTTGCTATTTAAGCGCTTAGTTCAAAGCTTGTATTCAGTTAGTCTATTCAAAATAGAATTCATAACTGAAGTGGCTAATAAATAATCAAAATCAAAGGCTGATATTGTTGATATGTTACTCAAACTATTCCTACTGACATTTCTGTTATTTCCTATTCCATATAGCTTTGCAGAGCAAACATGTCAAATACCAAAACAGCTTCAAGAGTGGGATTATAATGCAACACGAGCGATAGCAAAGGGGCAGGATTGGAAAAATACATCAGTGGAGACTGATTATTGGATGTTATCACTGAGTTGGTCTAACGCATATTGCGATACGTTTGAAAATCGAAGAATGCCTAAGCACGCAAAACACCAATGTTTAAACAACGATTTTGGATTGGTTGTACATGGTTTGTGGGCGCAATCCCGTAAGGCAGGAAGAAATGTAAAAATGCACCCTAGAAATTGTCGGGATACATCAGTTATTCCTGCGACCAAATTAAAAAAACATTTATGTGAAATTCCGGGGACTAGACTAATACAAAAAGAATGGGAAAAACACGGAACATGTGACTTTAATCATCCAGGTGAATATTTAGACACAATGAGTGCGCTGTACAGGAAATTAAAACTCCCAGCAAAACATGAGCTGAAAGGTTTAGAATATAGTTCTTGGAAAAAAGTGAAACGAAAAATTGTCGAGATTAATAAAACATCGGGATTGCGGGATGAGCATCTCCACATCGAATTTAAAAAAAACAGGCTCAAAGAAGTGCGCGTATGTTATGACTTGGAATACCGTTTCACTTCGTGTAAATAGAGTGAATGAATCAACCTGTTATTAATGTAGATATTGAATATGGAAAAAAAAATAAAAATTGTACCCGGCTTCTCCTGGTTTGGGAAAAATATTGGTATTAAAGATAAGACACTGGATTTTGGTGGTGTACTCTCTGATGTCCCTTGCAATGCGGCGGCGGTATTTACACGTAATACAATGCCAGGAGCACCAATCATTGTTGGCAAGGAGCATGTAGAAAATGGAAAATTGCAAGCAATCATTGTTAACTCTAAAAACGCAAATGTCGCAACTGAACTAAAGGGTGTTGAAGATTCTAGACAGATTTGCCAATTAGTGGCGGAGAGCTGTGGGATTAGTGTTGATTTAGTTTTGCCATCGTCCACGGGAGTTATTGGTCGTTATTTGCCAATGGCTGTTATAGAGGCTGGATGTCAAAATTTACAGCATGAATTTGGTAATACTGTAAAAGATGCGGAAAGATTTGCACGTAGCATTATGACAACAGATACTCGACCTAAGTGGATTAGCGCTAAGGTTGGAGACGCGACGATTTTTGGGGTAGCAAAAGGCGCAGGTATGGTTGAGCCGAATATGGCAACTATGTTGAGCTACTTCATGACCGATGCAGATATTTCATCTGAAAAATTGCAAGAAATATTGGGTCGAGTGGTAAACCAATCCTACAATAGGATATCAATTGATACCGATACATCGACAAGTGATACCGTTGCCATTTTGGCAAATGGTTTAGCAGGCGAGGTTGATTTAGACGAATTTGAGAAAATTCTACTAGAAATCTCAATCTATCTCGCAAAAGAAATTGCGAGAGATGGTGAAGGAGCTACCAAGTTAATCGACCTCACTGTTTGTGGCGCACAATCTCAACAGCAGGCATTGTTAACCGCTAAATCGATCGTTAATTCCCCCTTAGTGAAAACAGCGATTTATGGCGCTGATCCAAATTGGGGAAGATTCGTCATGGCCATTGGTAAGGTCTTTGACTACACGGTGGAGATTAAAGATCTAAAGATATTTTTTGGTGAAAACAGAGAATATTATATTGATGCGGATGTTATTGATCGAGATGTTGTTCCGCTTGATGAAATATCATCAATGCTAAAAAACGAATATGTTTTTATCGAAGTTGTGCTCGGCAATGGTTCTTATTCTGAGAGAGTCTGGGGTTGTGATCTGACGGAAGGTTATGTGAAAGAAAACGCTTATTACACAACGTGATAAAGCATATTTTAACTCATTAGGAATCTGAAAAGTTATTCCAGCTTTTTAGTTTCCTTTTTTTTGTTTCTTATATGCCATTTGATCGAAAAATAGAGTAC
>CALZJE010000085.1 GCA_945787715.1 uncultured Ectothiorhodospiraceae bacterium
GAACCTAAACCCGGCATTCCACCCAATGCTGGCCATTTAGCAAAACTGAAATCCCTACTCGAAAAACAACCGGTAAACTTTATTGTACGCACCGCTTATCAAGAAGAGCGGCCGTCAAAATGGCTTGCCGATAAAACAGGCATCAAAGCAGTTCAACTCCCTTTCACGGTAGGTGGCAACAAAAATGCTTCAGATCTTTTCACTCTCTATGACGAAATGATCGATTTATTATTGAAAGCACAAACTAACTGATGGAAATTGATGGCCTTGAACTAAGCATACTGGCCCCAGCACTACTTGCAGGCCTGTTGGTACTATCCACTCATGTACCTCTAGGTCAGCGAGTATTAGCACGTGGTATCATTTTTCTTGATTTAGCGATAGCGCAAATCGCCGGATTGGGAATTATTGCAGCACATAGTTTTGAATTTGATGCTGAAGGATGGCAAATACAACTTATCGCAATCTCTTCAGCGTTGGCTGGCGCTCTGCTACTCTACGCTGCAGAACGTCTCTGGCCTCAAGTACTGGAAGCAATAATCGGCACTGTTTTTATACTCGCTGCCAGTGGCGGTATTTTATTACTCGCCAACAATCCTCACGGCGGCGAACATCTAAAAAGTATTCTTGCCGGTCAAATCCTCTGGGTTAACTACGAACAACTTATTCCTGTAGCAGTACTTTATTCGGCGGTTTTGGGTATTTGGTTTGGATTGAAAAAACAATGTCATCCACTGGTTTTCTATATTATTTTTGCGTTTTCTGTTACTGCATCAGTACAACTCGTTGGCGTTTATCTCGTCTTTGCCAGCCTCATCATTCCTGCGTTGGCTGTTCGTCTAGCTAAAAAACATAATCTGATAATTGCCTATGTCATGGGAGCAATGGCCTATGTCATCGGCTTAACCCTTTCCGCCGTTTTAGATCTTCCATCGGGAGCAGTAGTGACATGGACACTTGCAATATTTGGAATATTGATCGCAACAATTCTCTCTGCCATTCAAACGAAAAATACATCAGCCAAGCAGCGATAAATATCAAAATATCACTCAACACGGCGGTGAAAACCAATTGATTTTCACCTTATTCCAAATTCAATTTTCCGTTTTTCATTGGTGGACACCAGTAATAGCCACCCGATAGAGGTTTCGTAAAACTAAATAACGCATCAGGAATTCCATCTTCCAACCCTGCCATACGCTTCATCATCACTTCAAACGCATCCAAAGACTTCCCAAAAGCGACAAAATTTAATCCGGCTTCATTTCCCTCAGCCCAAGGCATAGAGCGACGAAGCATAAAAGCTTCTGGCGTGAAACTCTCTTGTGCTGTGCGCTTAACATGTGCGGATTCTGGCGCATCACTTAATTCTTCGTTATCACTTTTACGACGGCCAATTGTATCGTCTTGCACATCTTCAGGCATTGCATCGAAGGTGTCAAAATCATGTTTCCATTGTTGAACAGCAACAAAACTTGAGCCATCCAACCCCTCGCCTTGACCTTCAACAAATGCCGCTTTGACAGCCTCCTCCCCTACCGGATTTTCTGTACCATCTATATAGCCTGTTAAATCACGACCGGTGTCATACATAAAACAATCCAAAATTTCTTCAAGCTGAAAATCCATCGCCAGAGAAACTTCAAAATCGAATGTACGATGCAATAACTCTCCACGATCTTCTCCGCGCAACCATATCCAAAGCGCATGTTGCGTCGAAGGAACATCAAACCCAGCTCCTGCCATAGCAGGAAAAGGCCGAAGACCAGGGATCTCTTTGCCTATTGCTTGCACAAACGAAGGACCAAACCCTGCAACACTTTCTTCTCCATCAACTAGCTCTTGCAACACTTCAATTGCTTGTGAGAGGTCCACCGTTTGTGGTTGAAAATTAAACATTAAAAAACGGGCATGTTTGGGTACGGGAGCAAGAATTCCAGGTTGATTATTCACCACACTCTCCTTTGAAGTTTGATATTAATGAGAAATTAATAATAGCATTATTATGAGGACTAGACTTAATTTGAACAGTATTCTCTTTCGATCTCTACAATTTGCACTTTATAGGATTTATACCAACGTTCTTTACCCAAAATCTGCATAGCAAGATGATGTTCGTCGTTTTTCCAGGCGAGTATTTGCTTTTTATCGCTCCAATATGAGATAGCGATTTCCTGATTTCCTTCGGTAACACTGGTAAAATCAAGGCAGCCATATTTCGTTTCAGCAAGTTCTTTCAATTGCTTTGCACTTGTATAGTACTCATCATCCAGAACCGCGATTTCAGCACGAAAAATTACAGCGTACATTTTGATTTACCTAAGCAAACGTATCCAACAACAAATAACCCGCAAGAATTAGCGAAATCCAGAACACCATGCTACCCGTTGGCCAGCTTTCAGCGAGATGATATTTTGCAATTGAAGATTGTGAAAACGAATGGCGAATACTGTGCATTGGTGCCATCGCCGTGGAAACTGCAGCTTCTTTTGCATTCCCTAACAATATCACAACACGTCGAACTCCCGCAGGCACCAGTTTACGATAGAACCATTCGACATCTAAATTAGTGGAACGTAATTCAGGTGGGTACATGCCTCGCTGATTTAACCAGACAAATGCAAACGCAGAGAAGAACAACAGCTGAAGCTGAGCTAGGACATGAGTTGCATCGTATGGCCAGTAATCAACTTCCCAAGGCAACATTGCATACAAGTACTGTGGTTGTACTCCTATGAAGATACACAGTGCAGCCGCAATACCCATGGCTATTAACATATTTGTGGGGGCCTCTTTGGGGCGAAGACCTGAATCATGGGCGAAGAACGCAAAATAGGGAATCTTGATTCCCGCATGATGGAATACACCGGCAGAAGCAAACAACATCAATAGCCACAGATAACCATAGTCTTCCACCATCAATGCACTCATCACCATCGATTTACTGACAAAGCCGCTGAATAGTGGGAATGCAGAAATTGACAACGCACCGATAATACAAAAGGCGGTTGTTTTGGGCATGGATTTGTAAAGGCCACCAAGATCTGAGCCATTGATATTTCCGGCACGATATAACACCGCACCCATGGTCATAAACAATAAACCTTTGAAGATAACATCGCTAAATGCATGAGCAACTGCGCCATTTAACGCTAACGCAGTGCCAATACCAACACCCGTCACCATGAAGCCGACCTGGTTTATTAAACTGTATGCGAGTACTTTTCGAAGATCATTTTCTATCACTGCAAAAAAGATGGGGAAACAAGCCATCGTTACGCCGATATAAACCAAAATTTCTTCACCAGCAAAACTTCTTGCTAATGCGTAAACCGCAACCTTGGTAGTAAAGGCGGAAAGAAAAACAGTACCAGTGACCGTTGCTTCAGGATAACCATCAGTTAGCCAACTATGAAGAAAAGGAAACGCCGCTTTGATTCCAAAAGCAATTAGGATCAACCAACCCGCAGTAGTTTCCAGGCCAATATGTTCGAATGCTAGCGAGCCAGTATTATGATAATGTACTAATGAACCCGCTAATAAAAACACGCCGGACATTACTTGAAAGATCAGGTAGCGCATACCTGCATTAAGCGCTCGCTCTGTACCTCGCGCCCATATGAGGAACACAGAACTGATTGCCAGCAGCTCCCAAAATATAAACAAGGTAATTAAATCACCTGCGAAAACAGCACCCAAAGCGCTACCCGCATACATTAATCCTGCAACATGCTGTTTGGTATCGTTTACATGGAGCGCAAATATGGTTGCGATAAAACTGGCCAGGCAAAATAGATAAGCGAATAACAAACTGAGTTTGTCTGTTCGTAAAACAGTTAAATCAAGATTGAGTATGGAGTGTGTGACTATAATGCCGACATCAATATTCTGCCAGAGATACACAGCAGTCACGATGGGTGTCGCCAGCATAATAATTTTTCGTACTATTCCTTGCGTGGCAACGACCAGCAGTGCAGCAATGAAATAGATGATAAACGGTGGCAACTCACTCATCGTAATAATCTTCCTTGCGCATAACAACCTTTCTCATCTCTTTGGCAAGAACCACTAAAACGACACAGGCAATAAAACCATAAATTGCATAAAACGCGGGGATTTTTTCCCAGCTAAAACCAATATGGCGATGCACGATAAAATCGGCGATCACTAAGATAAAACAGATTACGTAAAAACCTCTCAAAACACGCTTTACGTTTTCCGGCTTATCAAAAAAATGTTCTTTCTGATCCTGTACGGACATATCAAGATCCTCCCGCGGCCAGGCTTGCCAGCTTATAAAATGGGTCTGGGTAGAAAAACAGAATGACACAGGCAGTGGAAGTGATAATCATCGCCAATAAAATGGTTCGAGGTGCTTCCTTAATTTCCGTGTAGTGCTCGCCGTTCGCTGGTTTGCTGAAAAAAGCACGAATCGGTATTGGTAATAAATAAGCAATGTTTAACAGCGAACTGATCATTAATACAGCAAGCAATAATAATTGCCCGGTTTCTACCGCACCTAAACCTAGATACCATTTACTCCACATACCACCGAATGGTGGTAAACCTATGATACTCAGTGTTCCAATAAGGAAGGCGCCAAAGGTAATTGGCATCACTCTACCCAGTCCGTTTAACTCACTCACCAATGTTTTATGTGCAGCAACATAAATGGCACCCGCAGCGAAAAACAAGGTGATTTTTGCAAAAGCATGCATGGCAATATGCATGGAAGCGCCAATCAAACCGGCTTTACTTGCCAGCATGGCACCCAAGGCAATGTAACTCAATTGGCTCACCGTGGAATATGCCAGCCGCGCTTTGAGATTATCTTTTGTCATGGCGATCATAGAGGCCAACAGAATGGTAATTGCTGCTACCCAGATCAAACCGCCGGTCACATCATTGGATAAAATAAAATCGCTGCCAAATATATAAATAGTGACTTTTAATAAAGTAAACACGCCTGCTTTAACAACAGCAACCGCGTGTAACAAAGCACTCACGGGTGTTGGCGCAACCATCGCAGCAGGTAACCAACGATGAAAAGGCATTACCGCTGCTTTACCAATTCCGAATAGAAATAACGCGAAAAGCAGACCAGCCCACGCTGGGTCCAACTTACCTGCTAATATGCCACCCTGTTGAAAATCGACAGTTCCAGCAATAAACCAGGTTGCCAAAATCCCTAACAGAAAAAGACCAATCGAGGTGCCTAATAAAATGCCTAGATAGATTCGTCCACCACGTTTTGCGGCTTCCGTACCAGAATGCGTCACTAACGGATAAGTTGAAAGTGTTAACAGCTCATAAAATAGGAACAAGGTGAATAGGTTTGCTGAAAACGCGATGGCCATGGTACAGGAGATTGCAACGGCGAAAGCGGCAAAAAATCGCGTTTGATTTTTTTCATTGTGCCCTCGCATATAACCGATGGCATAGATTGATGTCACCAGCCACAACAGCCCAGCAACCAGAGCAAATAACATCCCCAACGCTTCTATCTTAAAAGCAATCGCAACTCCGGGGAGCGGTTCTGCAATTGTGAGTTCAAAAATCTCACCATTCATAAATCGATTAGCAATGGTGATAACAAGAACAGCCATCAATGAAGCAGTAAGCAGTGTTACTCCTTCGCGTATGTTAGGATTACGGCGCGTGGCGATAATGCCTGCGGCACCAAACAACGGCAAAAGAATCGTAACAAGGATCAGTGATTCAGCACTCATTTCGCCACTGCTCCCAACATTTTCGCAGCGCTCTCAGCAATACCAACAGTCAATTCTGTATTCAATCCGAAATAAATATTAGCAAGGGCCAGAACCCATGTTGGCAATAACAATAACAACGGCGCTTCTTTCACGGTTAGGTTTGTTTCAAGTGCAGGTTTAAAATAGAGCGCTTCGATAATCTTGCCCACATAAACCACGGCCAATAATGAACCAATCAATATAACCGCGACTGCAATCCAATTCTCTTGCTCCAGTGCCGCCAATATCAAATACCATTTACTAATAAAACCCGCTGTACCCGGCACACCAATTAGACTTAGGCCACCGATAATAATGGCAGCAAAGGTCCAGGGCATTTGCCGCCCTAGCCCATGAATATTTTCCATCCGACATGCACCAATGCGATAGATAATCGCACCAACCGCCATAAACAACGCGCCTTTCATCAAGGCGTGATTAAAAAGATGGAGAATAGTTGCGGTCACACCCATCGCTGATGCAAAGCCAATCCCCAATGCCATATAACCAACTTGCGCGACACTGGAATACGCCAGCAAACGTTTAATGTCCATTTGATAGATTGCATAAACCGATGCGATAAGAATTCCGGCAATGCCCAAGATAATAAATAACTCATCGGCGGGTGTACCCAGAGCGAAACCATTGGGAAAAACGGTAAACAACACACGCAACATCAAATAGACAGCAACCTTAGTTGCTGTGGCTGCAAGAAATATGGTGATAACGGTAGGCGCATAAGTGTAAGCGTTAGGTAGCCAGAGGTGTAAAGGGAACAATGCAAGTTTCAATGCGATACCAATCACGATGAAGGCAAAACCTGTATGTACCGTTTTATGCTCAAAAACGGCAGGTAAACGTTCCGCTAAGTCTGCCATATTTAAAGTGCCGGTTTGTGAATAGAGCAACCCGACACCGATTAAAAAGAAGGTCGCGCCAATCGTACCCATAATAAGATATTGATAAGCGGATGTGAGCGCCTGACGTTTTTTACCAAGGCTGATCAAGGCATAAGATGAAAGTGAAGATACTTCTAAAAAGACAAACACATTAAAAATATCACCGGTTTGTGTGATGCCCAACAAACCACACAAACAGAGTAAAAACGCGCAATAGAAAAGCGAAATCTGATGTTTTGGAATCTCTTTCTCAACACTTAATAGTGCATAAGGCAAAGTTATCGCAGCAATACCAGCAACAATCAATGCAACAAAAGCATTCACCGCATCGATACGATATTCAATTCCCCAGGGTGGTGCCCATCCACCAAGCTCATAACTAATAACACCCTCGTGAACAATACTCCACAACTGAACACCCGCTAAAGCCGCACAAACAGCTGTCACCAATAGCGTCAGTGCCCAGGGGATTCGACCATTAGGTAATATCGCGACAATCGGTGCTGCAATAAGGGGAATAACGACAAGCAGTAAACTAATATGATCCATCAGAGTGAATGATCCTGCTCATGAATTTCATCTTCTTCGATAGTGCCGTAAGCTTCTTTAATGCGAACAACCAGCGCCAAACCCAGTGCTGTAGTAGCAACACCAACCACAATCGCAGTAAGAATTAGAACGTGAGGTAACGGATTAGAATAGAGATCAAAACCTTCTTTGACTATAGGCGTTGTTCCTCCATCAACAGTGCTCAGACTGATATAAAGTAAAAACACAGAGACCTGAAATATATTCAGTCCTACAATTTTCTTAACCAGATTACCGCGACTAATAACGGTATAAAAACCAACCATCATTAAAAAAATAACAATCCAATAGTTATAGTGACCTAAAATAAAATCCATTAGGATCGACCTCGACCGGCAAATGCAAAAAAAATAATCAACATGACAGACGCAACAGTGATCCCCACACCTAACTCTACCAACAAAATACCCAAATGCTGACCAGCAACTTGCGTACTACCCAGCACACCATATTCAAGATAATTCCCACCAAGAAACAATGCAGCAACACCAACACTGGCATAAATCACAACACCAAGGCCAGCAAGTGTACGCAATACATTGGCTGGAATGATTTTTTCAGCCACATCAAGCCCAAACACTAGGGCATAAAGAATAATGGCAGAGCTAAAAATCACCCCGGCTTGAAATCCACCACCTGGGCCATAGTCACCATGAAACTGTACATATAATCCAAAAAGTATAATCAGCGGAATAAGGAATTTTGAAGCAACACGGAGAATGAGATTATGCTTCATCATCTTTCCCTTCGTCCTGCTTTTTGTCACTCTGTTTTGAGCGCCGACCGCCGATCAATAACAACACGGCAACACCAGCAGTAAAAATAACAGCGGTTTCACCCAAGGTATCAAAACCTCGATAACTTGCTAATACAGCGGTCACCATATTAGGCACCCCGGTTTCAGGCATTGACTTTTCGATATAGTACGGCGCAACATGCAATTGAGGCGGAGCTTTAGCATCGCCAAAAGCAGGAATATCAATCGTTCCGTAAACTAGAGCAGCACCAGTGATTATCACAACCGCCAATGGCAACCACGGTCGATGGCCTAACGGTTTTTTTTCTTTATGATCTTTTGTTAATGCCAATGTCGCCAACATTAATACGGTAGATATCCCTGCCCCCACCGCTGCTTCGGTAAACGCTACATCTGCCGCATCCATTACAACAAACAAACCCGCCGACAAGAAACTGAAGATTCCAAAGAGCATGATAATCGCGAATAAATTGGACATGCGAACCATAGCAACTGCGGTAATCGCTAAAAAAGCTAATAAAGTTATATTGATAAAAATATCAATCACAATTTAGCCTCGCTATTAGATTCATCAAGTTTAGGTTTCAGACCACCATGCATGGCAGCATTCGCCAGCGCGTGAGAAGCTGTTGGGCTAGTAAAAAAGAGAAAGACAAAAATCAAGAAGAGCTTGAAGGCTTCGAGACTCAATCCTGCTTGCAACCCCAAACCAAGTAGAATAAAAATGGCGCACAAGGTATCGGTTGTTCCTGCTGCATGTAAGCGACTATAAAAATCGGGGAAACGGTGTATGCCAATACCGCCGATAACACCAAGTAATCCGCCACTAACAAGAAATACCCAACTCAGAATATCAATAGTCACTCAGAGTCCACCTTAGTAGATTTTTTAACGGTTTCACCACTAGAGTGGAAATCACCGTGCTCAACGAGCCGCAACACCGCTACCACACCAATAAAATTGATCAATGCATATACGATAGCAATATCTAGCAAATCTGTCCGCTCGGATAAAAAAGCAAACACCGCAATTAGCAATACCGTTTTTGTTCCAAACATATTAACTGCAGCAATGCGATCATAAACGGTAGGCCCCATAAGTGCCCGCGTCAACGCAAGCCCCATGGTAATTAGAATTGCTAAAGTCGCTGCAACAAACATTATTTATTGGCTACCTCGTCTGGAATCGCTTTTGCCATATCGCCACTCAGCAAGTCGTCAGCTCCCTCTTTGGTGAGCGCATGCACCATCACTTTATCTTCATCAAGCTCCACACTCACGGTACCAGGAGTCAGCGTTATCGAGTTAGCATACATAACCCGACCAAGATCTGTTTTTTGCGGCACTGGTATTTCGACAAGTTGTGGACTGATTGTTTTTCCACCTGATTTTAAAATTCGTTTTATGACATCAATGTTTGCCTTTACGATTTCGCGCATTATATAAACAAAGAAAGCAGGTAGTTTTAATGATATGTGAATGGGGTAACTTTCATGATCAATGACTTTCATTCGAGTCGCAATAAAAACCGTTAATGCAACGGAGGCTACTCCCAGGCAGAGTAACAAAGGCGTGAAATGTCCGGATAACAATATCCAGAAAATAAACAGTAGTACCGCAAAGCTTAAGGCTTTCATCTAACGGATTCCGTAATTCAGATTAGTGCACAAAAAAAGCGCGGAGATTATAACAACTGTTTTCAAGAGTATAAAACACTATCCGCCGTCATTTGACCCTCCTGATTGAATATTAAACTATATTATCAGCATTCGTACAATTCAATGTTTAATCAAAGCTATTGTCGTGATGCTTACAAACCTAAACTTGATTAGCCATTGAACCAAATAGCATACAAAATGGAAATGGATTAGGTTAAATAGAGTATTAAATACAAGTAGCAAAAACACAATCGGTCAAATTGAATTCAATTGTGACAGCGTAAACTTTTCAATAGAATTGTTACACAGAATAAATTAACTGGAGTCTGCCGGATTATGATAACCTCAATATGTTGCTTGTTTCGTATATAATGTATCATTAAACACGCATGAAAAAACTAAGTTGCTCACGCCTGAACACCTATAAAACCCGGGGAATATAATAATGGTAATAACAATGCCCTTCAAATTACTTATTAGCTTAATCGCTACCGTTTTCTTAACCGCTTGTGTTATCGACGATAAAATAAACGAAAAAATACAGAATAAGCTCGATAAACTTGATGAGCGGCTAGCTACTGTATCCTTAGTGCTAGATAAAAAACTGTCCCAGAATTTTGATCAGGTTTGGATAGAATTACATAGCATAGATGCGATAGATAATAATGGTGAAAAAATCCAATTGGTAAGTAACCCAACTCCGGCAGCATACAATTTGGTTTCTGAAAGTAGTGCCAGAGAATTAATAAAAACCTTAAAATTACCGGCAAACGAATACAAAACATTTGAGCTAAAATTTGGCTCCACCTTACGCGTTGTTGACAAGCAGGGAGAAGAAAAAGAATACACCTTCTACCAAACCAGTGATACTTACACAATGACTGTTCCTGCGAATGTGGTATTGAAGAGTGAAAAAGTAGCGGCCTGGTTACTGCAACTCGATATTGCTAAATTCACTTTTACCGAGCTCAATGAAGTCATCCCTAACATTGAAATCATCGAAAGTGCTGCAGAAGTAATAGCCGATATCGATATTGATGTAGAAGCGGTTGTTAAACGTATTTCCGATTCAGAAATAATTGTTCAACTCACCAATAGTGAAGTTGAAGTCTCTATTTCCACTCATACTGGCACCTTGATCCATGATGAGGCGACAAACGAGCTTATTGCATCATTATCACTGCTCAACGAAAACGACCACATAACTATTAGTGGCCGCTTGGATATAAACAACCTGGAATTAAATGCACATACCATTTCCATATCAATAGATACCGAAATTGTCATCCACAATGAAGAAACTGCAAAAACAAATATGCAAGTTAACGGTGTCGTTACTGAGGTGAATTTAGACTCAAATAAATTACTTTTCAAAATTCGCGGCTCTAAATATTTGCCCACAAAAAGTATAATTGAAGTTATCGATATTTCAAACGCAGTATTTAAACGCGGCAATACAGAAATACTCGAACCAGGACATAAGCTTAAAATAAAAGGATTATGGAACGGTGAACAACTCGTTGCTCAGTTTATTGAATTAAAAGGCGCTCCAGCAAACTACAGTGACCAAATACCAAATCCAAATTATCGTAGCGGTGAAATAAAAGGCATAGTCATTAATCTTGATGGCGATTTATTGAAGATAGACATAACTGACATCGAGAATTTAGACACCCCTGATAAACTTCTTTCAATCAATATTACCAATGCATGGATTGTAAACGGTGATTCAACTTGTTTGAAGTCTGGCGAAAAAGTTAAATTATTTATCACTGAGCTTATGGATTCCATTGAGCTAACAGCGACAGTCATTGAAATTAGTGGCCACTGCAATTCTTCTGATTCAGATCATGCCAACTTAATGGATGATCCAGACATCGATGATAATGAGTTGCAAGAAGAATCCGACGATGCTAATTCTGATGATTCAATAAACAAAAATGGCCATAATGAGGACAAAAGACGTGACGATGGGAAAAGTAGTTCTGAGAATAAAAACACTGGCGAAAAGAAACGAGATGAGGCGTTAACAGAACAGCCCGATGAAGATACTCATTACGAAGACAGAAAGAAAAATAAAGACAACGATAAAAAGCACGAAAATGCTAGTAATAAAAACAACAATGATGATGATGATGATGACGCTTCAGAAATAGAAGATGACATTGAAGCCGCTAAATCAAATGATGAAACTGTATATCGTGCTGACAAAAAAGATAATAGCAACAAGAATAAACACCCTAAACAAAATGACGAAGATAAAACATCTGAAGATGACGCACATCACAATGCATCTGACAATAAAAACAAAAGAAAAATAATTGCTTAAATTATCTAACCGAAAGCTTAGTTCTTTTATTACAAACAAATAATCACTTGTTCCCACGTTCATACGTGGGAACGCATGCATGAACAACTAGCGAGTGAAGACTATAAAGTGGTCCTGAAGGAGTTATATATGGTCCCTTTTCTTTTCAGCCTATCGGCTTCCGCATCCAGCACCTGGTTTAGCGTGTCTTCAACTGTGGATCTGACTATCTCACCAAGATGGTCTTTTACCAGTCCCTCATTGATACTTACAATGTTGTCCTGTTTCGCATTATCATTACTCATCGGTGGTGCTCCTTTTTTGTGTTGATTGGTGTTTTGGTCGACTTCAATTCTAACCAAACCGGAGCACGCCCTCCTAAAAAAGCGAAAAATAGTTTACGTTATCACACAAAAAAATCGCAATGTGGGGTTTTCTTTTACTTCCTTACGAAATTGTTAAGCCGCTATATTACTTTTTTTACGAAGTTTAAGCGCCATTCCTAACAAACCCAAACTCATCAATGCTACAACTGGTAGTTCAGGTACAGGCGTGATAACAAGTTCACCACCAAAACCTGGATTGCCTGCCAAGGCGAACGGATCGCCAAACATTGCTGCGCCACCCGTTTCAAAGCCAGGCGCAGTAACGACAATTGAAATACCTGAATCGATGAATAAGGATTCCCCAGGTAAAAGCGTACCGGTAAGTTGATCGCTGAATCCAACAAAGTCATAGCCAAAAATATTGTTAGGATAAATAGGGTCAATAAAGAAACTAGAACTCATTGGATTTGTACCCGTTGAGCTTAATGTATGACTTACCCGTCCACCTGTTATTTCACCTGCAGAATTTATAATATCAGTTTGAATGCCACCACTAACATCCTGGACTTGTGCTTGTGCGCCAAATTCGAAAGAGGAGGTTATATGTACAGGATCAGCCGCACTAATTCCTGCGAAATCAGCAATGGTAAGACTAGGGCCGGCGACAGTAAAATTATAGGTGAAATTTTGCGCTATGGATGTGTTGTTAACAAACTGCTCAGAAAAACTCGCCTCTCCGGCCAAAGTATGTAATAGCGGGTCACCATCAAAAAAAAGACCATCAACAGCAACTGCACTATTACCTGTCGCATTAGCCGTGGCATTTGCGAAAGCATTTCCAGTGAAGTGAATATCAGAGGAGTTAGAAGGAAGCCCAATGACACTTGAAGTAATGGTGCCGCTGGTTGCAGGCCCCTTCGGATCAGATAAATTATACGCTGGTGTGACGATTACAGCATCTGTTTCAAATGATGCATTTGCGACACCAAAAAACATGAAACTAGCGCAAGTCATTAATGCAAGTTGTTTA
>CALZJE010000086.1 GCA_945787715.1 uncultured Ectothiorhodospiraceae bacterium
TAACTAAACACTTGTTTTCCTAAAATCACTCACCTATCATTCAAGCAACTATTATACTTGGATGAATAATGTGATTTTCTCATCAAAACAAGCTGAAACCGAATATGTTGCCAGGGCAGATACAGAAAACCCACTCTCCAGTTTTGCTCTCTTTGAGTTTGAATTGGATGGGCATACCTGGCCTTCGGTGGAGCACTACTATCAAGCCATGAAATTTATGGATAATGCTTTACAAAATGATATTCTAAATTCTGCACAAGCGAGTGACGCCCAGCAACTGGCGAAAAAACATAAGCGGAAAATCCGCAAAGATTGGAAATCCATCAAAACAACAATCATGACCAGAGCGATTTATACTAAATGTATGACGCATTCCGTCGTTAAAGAAAAACTTCTCTCAACTAACGATGCGCGTATTGTGGAGAATAGTCAATACGACTATTTTTGGGGCTGTGGACGTGATGGTCGTGGGGAAAATGCCTACGGAAAAATTTTAATGGATGTTAGAGAGAAATTGAAAGGCTAATTTTTTACACGTCTTTTAATTTCGCTTGATCCGCCTTTGTTAGTTTCTTCACCACTAGATCATAGGAATCTTTCGCCAAAGTCATAATTGTTTCCTCCGATAACTCACCATTCAGCGTAATTGTTATCCAATGCTTTTTGTTCATATAATATCCAGGTATAACAGAGTCATATTGCTCTACCAATCCCAGTGCTTTTTCAGGGACACATTTAAGTGTAATACGAGGAATCTCTTCGTTCTGAGAAACTAACGCAAACATTTTCTCCATCACTTTGAATACCAAAGCTTCAGGACCAAATGGAAAACTACCTTCGGAACCTTTGAATTTTACGAGTTGTTTTTCTAACTTCTTTTTGTTCATTAGTATAATCCCCAAAACAATAAAACAAACGACATTGAAAACAATTAACACCGACAAACATAAAAATCATGTTTGTCGGTATTAAATTTAGATCCTAATTCCCAGTATAATTAGCCGCGATATAATGCCCATCTAACATATAAAACAAATACAATGTTTGCTTACTCACATCACTGACTTTATCATTTTTGAAAGTAATAACCCACTCAGGTCCCTTTGAATACACTTTTTGCTCAACGCTAACAGCTTTCACATTTACCCAGCTTTTATCAATTTTGCCAGATTCTGCTAATTTTTTAACTCTCTTCGTTGCTTTCACTTCGGCTTTTTCACTGGATATTGGTCCATGTGAATGACTACCATCATGACCATGTTCATGCCCTGCTCCGGCAAATACTGGTGTACCGAATAAACATGTTGAAAATATCAGTACTGCAAATATATGACGCATTATTTTTTCCTCAAAAAAATTAATCAATTGAATCGTGATGGTTTTCTTTTTTCAGCTCAGCTGCTCGTTCTTCATCCATTTTGATGTGATCGTGGATATGATTATCTGAACTAAAACCAAATTCATCTGGATTACTCGTGTGAGAGTATCCATGCATTTGTGATAAAAACAGAAATAGACCAGCGAATATTAGCCCATAATTTGATATGACACTAAATTTTGTAAATGATGCGGCTTTACGCCAGCCAGCTAATAAAACTAGCATGGCCGTTAACGCTACTATCTGTCCTAGCTCGATCCCAACATTAAATGAAATAATGTTCATTAACAAATCATCTTCACTGAGAGGAAGTTGTTGCAATCGCGTCGACAAACCTAAGCCATGAATTAAACCCAAGCCTATAATCATTAGCAATAGATTAGGTGATTTAATGTCCAGATATTTTTTAAAGCCATCCAGGTTAGCAAACGCAATGTAACAGACGCTCAAAGCAATAACAGCATCAATTAAAAAATAGTTGACCTGAATACCGTTAAATGTCGCAAAGATTAGTGTGGCACTGTGCCCAAGCGTAAAGGCGGTAATATATTTTACGATGTCTTTAAACCGGGTGAGTAAAAAGATGATACCAAATACAAATAGCAAATGGTCGTATCCCGATAGCATATGAGTAGCACCAATCCACAGATATCGAAGATTTCCACCTTCAATTATCGATAACTTCTCAGCCTCTGACATGCCATGTGCTAATACCTGACTGGATAACAGCACAGCTAGTAAAGCTATAAACCATCGTGATTGTTTGATCACAGAAAACATATAGACCTCTTAGTAATTAATTATCAGAATGTATAACTCATCTGAAAGTTGATTTTGTTTAGTAAATAACTAAGAAGTTTGAGGTGGGCCACGTAAGAAAACGGTAGATCGGAACAGATATCCCAATTTACTGCTAATCAGCTCAGGAAATTCTGTTTCACTTAATGAATGAGGGACAAACGGTAATCTAACCGGTAAAAGTAGAACCTTAGTAAGTTCAAATTTAACCGGGGAAATATTATTCGCTTCGTGTTCCAGTTCAACAATTGAAACATTATTATCATTCAACGAAACATCAATAAATGAATCTTGGTGATGCCCTCCTGTGACAGGATGAGTATGAGAAGCTACATTATGGGAATGTTTACTGTCACCGTGATCATGCTGTTCAGACAAATGAAAATGAGCATTAGCCCAATTCAGTGCCAGAACTGCTGCTATCAGGTATGAAACGAGTATAAATTTATTAAGGTTAATTCTCATACTATTTGGAAGTCATTTGATATGTCACAGTTTAGCAAAAACAATCAAAAAATATACCAAATTATTGGCCATGAAATGTTTATTTTTCTAGCCTGTCGGACTTAGCAATAGAATGCCTGCGTTTCAAAGGATACGAGCGCAGAATGTTGTCTGATAAATTACCTCTTAGGCTATCGCTATTAAAAAATAAAACATAAACACACAGCCACAAATATCACAGAATTTGTTTTGAAATGCTCTATCACATAGTTTGAATTTACATACTAAATTTGTGACAAAAAGTCCGAAGTATATATTTAAACCAATCTTTTGAAAAAAGTGGGATATATTTTATTTTTTAACACCTGCTGCCGTTATATCTACAACGAAGGGAATATTGAACTGATAAAGGAAGGGCATGATGGGTCATGTAAAGTTCATCTTGAACTATACATTAGAACTAGTCACTGCGGGTGTCTTAACCCTCGGGGCGTTCATATTTCTTTTTTGGTTACTTAACAATGTTTTCCCTATTGGTGCTGGACTAGATGTTTTGATAAACAATAAAGATACATCTACGGCATCTAATAACATTAGAAATAGAGCATTATGGGTTTCCAAAGATGACGAGAATTCTGATTTATCAGTACACAGTTTCGGGGTTGCCGTGCTCACATCCACACTCCACAATGTTAAAAGCAAGCAAGTCGATCAATTAGCGTGGAAATCAGCGAAAAAGGGACTTTCACTTTTCGGTGGAGATTCTATCCAAACCTTCGACGGATCAAGAGCAACCATCAAATTCAATGAAAACAGTGAACTCGAACTTGGAGAAAATTCATTAATTGTTATCAATCGCTTAGAAGATGATATTATTTGGAACGAGAAAAAATCATACATGGTTATGGTAGAAGGAAGTTTACGCAGCAAAGTTAATCCTGATAACAATAAACCCGTGTATGTTGAAATATCAACACCAAATACCACAGCAAGTGTACGCGCCAAATCCAGCCTGATTGATTTCAATATAAAAATACACGCCAATAAATCTTCAACAGTTTCTGTTTATGAAGGCAGTGCGAATATATCCAACCAAGATGGATCCAAGGTTGAAATTAAAAAGAATCATGCCTCATTAATCAGCACAGAAGGTTCGGTTACAACAACTGAAATATTACCCACCGCACCCTCTTTACAATCACCGACTGATAATGATGTTTTCTATTTTAAAGATATTCCTCCATCGATAACTTTTCGATGGAAGAAAAGTAATCATTCAGACAAATACCGATTTGTTATAGCTAAAGATGAAAAATTTACGCTGGTTCTCATTGATAAGGTGATCAAAGGTACCGAATTTGATTACAGGAATTTAAAACATGGCACCTATTTTTGGAGACTAAGTGGCATCACTAACAATAGCTCTGAAAGTTTTCCTTCAAGTTTTAGAACCTTAAATATTATTCAGGATTCAACGCCGCCACCGTTAAATCTCGTGTTTCCCCAGCCAACCCCTGGGCAAAAAAAATACCCCTTGGCAGGACAAACGGAATCATCAGCAACCATCTACATCAATGGTGAAAAAATCACCCACAATAATGGTAAGTTCTTACATACCATTATTTTGAAACGCGGGCCTAACATTATCGTCGTTGAATCTGTCGATAAATTGGGGAATGTCACTTATAAGACGGAAACGATCAATGGCAAGTTTTAAAGATATCGTTAAAGACGAAAAAGGGAAAAAAATATTATTCCCGATACGATTGAAAATACTCGTCACGCTTCTTATATTAGTGACTACTTCAATAGGTACAATCACTTTTACCATGGCAAATCTTTTCCATCTTGATAAAAGTGCTTATATTCGTGATCTTACATCTCTTATCGCCATTCACACAGCTCAAGAAACACATGAGACATTAATAAGTTATAAGCAGTCTCTCTATGCTTTTGCTCGTTTAATATACAATGAAGAACTTAGCCAACAACAAAAATCTACACTACTTTCAGCAATGTTTGAAGATTTTCCGGACTTCATATCTGTTACTCTCACCGAAAAACAGAGAGGAGAAGTCACTGTTTACGATGCTAATCAACTTTCAGCTGCTCAACTTACACGAGAGGAAATTGAAGCGTATCGAGAAGAAAATCCTCTACCTATTGACGATATTTTTAAGGGTAACACTTATGTTGAAAATTCTACTGTCTCAGAAAAGTTGCCAACCTTAACCATTGCAGTTTATCTTAATTTTTCTGATAAAAATAATCCGGCAATTATTTCAGGGCTTATACATCTTGATAAGCTGCAAAAACTCGCTAGTCGATCAAATGTTTATGAAACATTCTTAGTCAATGCAGATCGTATTCCCTTAGCGCATACAGTTCCAGAAGTGATTGCCAAACGCGTAAAAGTAGATTGGATACCAGAATTACAGATGTTAGCGAAGGGATTTAGTGCCGGAACAACACTTGAGTATGTCTATAATTCCACACCCTATATCGGTGGTTTTGCACCAGTTGGATTTGGAGAACTTGTAGCTGCTGTTCAAATTCCTGAAAGTGCCGCGTACCTAACAGCTCAAGATCTTATCAATGATTTACTGGGTGTAGCACTTGCTCTACTTATTGGTGTAGCGACGGCAGGTCTAATATGGTCGCATAGAATTTCTAAACCTATCAAATTCTTATCTGAAGCGACGGATATTATTCGCCAAGGTGATTTCGATAGCCAAGTAAAAGTATCATCAAGGGATGAAATTGGAAACTTGGCAGATTCTTTTAATCGCATGGTTACTGGATTAAAAGAACGCGATGAAGCATTGGAAAAAGCGCAAACTCAGTTGATTCAATCTGAAAAAATGTCTGTGTTTGGTACTCTTAGTGCTGGAATTGCGCATGAAGTAAAAAATCCACTTGCCGGTATTTTAAGTTATGCACAACTATCTTTAAGCAAATTGGGTGAAAAACATGAAGCCCATGAATATCTGTCTGTCATCGAAAAAGAAACTAAACGCTGTAATTCAATTATCGAAAGTCTCATGACATTTGCACGACAACAAAATCAAGAAGAACTAAAGAATATTGATATCAATCGGGTAATAGACTATTCCATTGCTACAGTAAATCATCAACTTTTGATTAATAAAATAACAATAGAAACTAATCTGGAGCCCCGACTACCGCCGATTCTGGGTAATGCAAAC
Organism: uncultured Ectothiorhodospiraceae bacterium; assembly: GCA_945787715.1. Classification (GTDB taxonomy): domain Bacteria; phylum Pseudomonadota; class Gammaproteobacteria; order S012-40; family S012-40; genus CALZJE01. Next base: position 5,827 of record CALZJE010000086.1, read on the forward strand.
CAAGTTCAGCAAGTATTGATAAATCTTATGATCAATGCTCAACAGGCAATTAGCGATAAATCTGGAAAAATCATTATAACCACTCAAACCCTTAATAGTGATTTTATTGAATTATTTGTTAAAGATGATGGCCCCGGTATGAGTGAAGAGGTTCAATCTCATATTTTTGAACCTTTTTTTACAACCAAACCTGCCGGCAAGGGAACGGGACTAGGCATGTCTGTGAGTTATGGAATCATCAAAGACCATAAGGGTGACATTAGTGTGAAGAGTATACTTGGAGAAGGAACAACATTCACCATTCGATTCCCTATTTCCAAGGAGATTGAAAAGAATGAAAGTATCTCTCGGTTAAGCTTGAATTAAAAAACATACTCTAAGCGATATTATGCAGACATTATGAACATTAAAACAAAAATACTCGTTGTAGATGACGAAACAGCATTGAGAGAAATTGTATCTAAGATACTCGAACAGGAAGGTTATGAAATTGACATGGCTGATTGTGGCGAGACTGCATTAGATCTTTGTTTGAAGAATAATTATGACCTCATCCTTAGTGATATTCGTATGAAAGAGCTGGATGGTATTAGCCTGTTGAAAAAGGTAAAACAACATAACAATGAAACACAAGTAATTCTTATGACCAGTCATGCTTCTTTGGATACCGTTATAGAAGCGATGCGTGCTGGTGCCTATGACTATTTAGCCAAGCCTTTTGATAACTTCGAACTACTTTCTGTTACCAAACGAGCAGTAGAAAGACTAGAACTTATTCGAGAAAACCAAAATCTAATTCAGCAATTGACGGAACAAAATGAAAAACTTGAAGACGCCAATTTTAAGCTGAATGAACTTGCGATACGTGATGGATTGACAGGCCTATTCAATCGTCGATTCTTGATGCAATCGCTCAAGAAAGAGATCTCACGTTCTCATCGCCATAGTCATCAATTCGCATTGTTATTTTTTGACGTTGATTTTTTTAAAGCGTATAACGACACCTATGGGCATCTTTCAGGTGATAATCTTTTAGTAACGCTTGGTTCAATTTTGAGAACACGATTAAGAGAATCAGATACAGCTGCTAGATATGGCGGAGAAGAGTTTGTTATATTACTGACTGAAACCAGTAGAAATGATTCAATAGAAGTAGCAGAAGATCTTCGAAAGATTATTGCGGAATATAACTTTGTTAATGAAGAAGGTAATCCTACGACACATGTTACTGTGAGTATAGGCGTTGCCACTTATCCCGAAGATGCCACTACTGATGAATCATTAATTAAATGCGCGGATGATCGACTATATTTTGCTAAAAACAATGGCAAAAATCAAATTCGGTATGTTGATGAAAAAAATAAGATTTAATAGATATCTGGTACTGTAATAGGTCTATTCTTTACCTATAGGCATCTGAACGGAAATCACAGTTTTCCCACTTATGCTATCTTCTAAAAAAATATCACCACCGTGGGCTGTTGCAATCAATTTTGCGGAATATGTCCCCAAGCCTGTTCCATTTTTCTTGTCACAGGTAACATATTTGTCAAAAAAATTGTCACGAATTTTGATAGGAACTTCTCCACTATTTTCAATACTGACTTTAACAGTATCATCACTTAATTTTGTTGATGTAACAACTATATCCTTATTTTCTTCTGAGGCTTCAATAGCATTTTTCACTAAATTAGAAAACATGGAATGAACTAATAATTCCTCACACTGAATTTTTATATGGTCACAGGGAGTCTCGAACTTTAATTTAATTTTTTTACTCTCCAAGCTATTCTTCAATTCATCACAAACACCTTGTATAATTTGCGATAAATGAAAAGGCATCGGATTTAGCTCATATGATCCATGCTCCAGCTTCACCATATCTGTTGATATATTAATCATGTTTAGAATACGATAGCCTGAATCACGTATCAGTAAAAGGTTCTCTCGATTTTCATCTGCAACATCGCCATACTCGATCATAAACTGTGAAAGGCCGATGATGGGTGTTAAAGGAGCTTTGAGATCATGCCGCATGAGGGATTCCATATCCTCTCTGACTTTCATTGCTTCATTAAGCTGTTTATGTTTCAATTCTAGTTTACAGAGTGAGTTTACCAACTCTAGATGCATACGAACGCGAGCAATCACCACAGTGTTATGAAAAGGCTTTGAGATAAAATCCACAGCGCCAAGTTCAAATCCTTTGGTTTCTTCAGAGGCATCAGTAAGCGCAGTGATGAAAATTATTGGAATATCTTTTGATTCACCATTCGCCTTTAGTTTTTGACATACTTCATAGCCATCCATATCCGGCATCATAACATCAAGTAAAACAAGATCTGGTTTACCTTTTTCCACAGCTTTTAAAGCCTGCTCACCCGACTTTGCAGCCATAATGTTGTAATCATTTTTTAGTAAATCATTCAACACATTTATGTTATACCGTTCATCATCAACGATTAATATTGTATTTCTATTGTCAGTCATATTATTTAAAATTCACCATTTTGGTTTGAATTTGGTGTAATGTATCATTCGCTTCTTCAAACTCAAATTCAGATACTTGTCTTACTAATATCATTGCCAATTTTTGCGAATCCTTTTCACTCAATTTCTCACTCAATTTCTCACTGAGTTTTTCTGCTTGAATTTCAGCATCAGGACTCATGTCGTGTATCATAGCTTTCAGATCTTCAATAATTTCACAAACTTCTTCAGAATTACCTTTAGTGTCGTTTTCCTTATTTGATTCGCTAGCTTCATTGAGTTGTTTAATTTCTGATAGTAACAATCCGAATTTAGTGGTTAATATTGGTACATATTCTTTATATTTTTGGATATTCTGTTCTTTTAACATACCATCCACATATTTTGCTGCAACATGAAAGTCTTCCGCACCCAAGGAGGCAGATACTCCCTTTAAGGTATGTATAATTCGTTGCGCTGCTTTTATATCTCCCTTTACAATTGCTTCATCGACAAGTTTGAGATCATTTTCGTGATCGCTATAGAAATCTGTTAGCAATTTAAAATAAAACTCTTTTTTACCGCCAACACGAGCAATACCCTGTACTATATTTATTGTAGTCAATTCCTTAATATTAATATTTTGTTCTGTATTAGTATCTAAAGTCGAGTTTTTTTCAGGTTTTGAGTACAGACTTCTGTTTTCATTTGGCTTCACCCATTGCAACAATGTTTCAAAAAGAATATTGGGATTGATAGGCTTGGCGACATGTTCATTCATACCTGCTTGAATACATTTTTCTCTATCACCTGCCATAGCATTTGCAGTCATCGCTATTATAGGAAGATCAGAATACTCTGGATTTTTACGCACTTCTTTAGTAGCTTGATAACCATCCATAACCGGCATTTGAATATCCATTAACACAACATCATATGAGTGTGATTTAATTTTTTCCACACCCTCTTTACCATTATTTGCTAAGGTAACTTTCAGACCTGCATTACTCAGTAGTTCTTCAGCAATTTGCTGATTTATTTTATTATCGTCCACAACAAGAACATTCACATCACACAACGATTCTATTGATGAAGTTTCCCACGCTTTTCTCGAACTTTTATTCTCAACAGTATCATGGTTAAAAACCTTGAGGATATTGTTAAAAAGGTGTGATGATGTAAATGGTTTAGGACAAAAGCCATCAGGTTGATACTTATCATCAGTGTTGTCTAAGCTATAGCTTTCAAAACCACTCACCATGATAACAGGCAGGCTTGCAAGCGCTGGATTCTCTTTTATCCGTTTGGTGGTCTCTAAACCATCCATGTCTGGCATTTTCCAGTCTACAACAACAAGTCTATAAGGGTTACTCTTGGCAGATTTTTCCAGCATTTGTATCGCTTCAGCTCCGGAAGATGCTGAGTAAACATCAAAATTAAATGATTCAAGTACATTTTTAATTGTTTCCCTAGCACTTAACACATCATCAACAACTAATATTTTGAGGTTTTTGAGAAAGAGGGGGAACACGCTATTGGCATCACTATCATTAATACGCTGCCAACCAAATTTTGCATTAAATTTAAACGTAGAACCTTTTCCTACTGTACTTGTTGCACTTATATCACCATCCATCCTTCCAACCAGATTTTTACAGATTGCTAGCCCCAATCCAGAACCACCATATTGACGAGTTGTCGAGGTATCCGCCTGTGAAAATGAGGTAAATAATCTGCTACACTGTTCGTCAGTTAAGCCTACACCAGTATCAGAAACCGTCACCTGCAACTCAATATTGTTTTCCTGCATATCAAGTGCTTCCACTTTTACAATGATTTCTCCCTGATCGGTAAATTTAATAGCATTAGTAACAAGGTTCAGCAATATTTGCCCAAGGCGCAGTGGATCTCCCAGGAATTGATAGTCACGATAATTTGGAATATCAAACACCAGCTCAATGCCCTTCTCATGTGCTTTTTGTGCAGTTAATCCTGCTAAATCTTCCAAAACATTATCAAGACTAAATGGAATTGATTCCATTTCTAGTTTTCCGGCTTCAATTTTTGAAAAATCTAAAATATCATTTATGATTCCTAGTAATGATTGTCCTGAATCATAAACTTTTTCTATATAATCACGTTGTTTATCATTAAGTTTTGTATTTAAACATAATCCAGATAAGCTAATAATCGCGTTCATTGGTGTACGAATTTCGTGACTCATATTTGCAAGAAAATCACTTTTGGCCTGGCTAGCCGCATCTGCCTTTTTCATTGCGATATTCAGGGCTTTAAACGTTTCTTTGCGCTCTGTAATATTTTGCGCAATTGTAACAACAAACCGTTTGCCTTTACTTTCAACGACACTAATAGCTAGCTCTACGGGAAAAATTGTATTATCTTTTCTATGGTGAACACCTTCAATATAAACACTATTCTCCATAAATTCTTCGACATGCCTCTGCCATGAGGACTTATCTATAAATATTTTATTTTCAATATCGTAGAGTGTCAGTTCTAATAATTCTTTTTCACTGTAACCCAAGCTTTCACAGGCTTCATTATTAACTCTTATAAATCTTGCCGTTTCCGCATCAATGACAAAAATCGCCGCGTTCGTTCGTGAAATAATCTCAGCAAATAATCTTAGCTTCTCTTCAGACTCAATTTTTTGCGTTGTTAATGTATCTCTTGCTTGCTGTAACGCAAAACGCGCACGTTTACCCAATTGAAGGGTTAAGTATGTGCCTGACAATGCAAATAATGCAAGTAAGCCCAAGGCAATTCCGACCGCCATACGTAAATTATAATAGGGTGCTAGTGCTTCCTCTTTATCAATTTCGGCAATTAAGCCAATACCAAGAATGGGATCCCACATGCCAGCTCCGATAACTGGTGTTCCACGGTAATCCCGATACCCTTCCAGGTTAGTGTCCAATTGACGATCAATCACTTTTCCGGCCATTAGAGTCAGTGGTTTTTCATTTAGGTCAACAAGTATGTGTTTTTCAGCCAAAAGATCTACCCCAGGATCTCGCACTATAAGTGTAAGACTACTATAATCTTCTTTACCAATTAGACCTATCTCCTTTAACTGATCGTTAAAACGGCTTTCTGACAATAACAATCCATTATCATCTATTGCATAGATCTCTCCACTTTCTGAAAACTGTCCCGCATGTAGTACATGACTAAAATTCTCACGTGGATCGATACGCTTTGCAATTGCGGCGATCACATTATTATTAGCATCAAAAATGGGCGCAGCAATAAACATAGTTGGAGGATATTTTTTTAGTCCAGATGAGTCTTGCGAATGAATATCAGAATGTATTGGAGGAATAAATACTGTTTCGCCAGCAAAAACACGTTTTAATAACTCTGGTCGTTTTTTTTCAATGAGGTTAATTGTCCCCATATTTTCATCGCTTTGCGACGTAATAGTTACTCTGTTTTTGGAAATTATAAAGAAACCAAAATCTCCGAGAATATTACGTTGATTTTTCAAGAATTTTCTAACTGCAATTAATTCCAATGAATTAATAAGTGCTTCTTTCTCTTCATTTACGGCAAGTAATTCTGAAGTCAAGTTAACTAAACGTTGATCATGATTCAAATTCGACAACATGGTTTTGTTCAGGTTGAACCATGAATCTAATCGTTCATGTATTGGGAAGAGTGTTCCTTCAAGATTTATTTCCACCGTATCCAATACTTGCTTACGATGATACTCTAAAGCAGATAATGCTAAAAATGAAATGACCGAACAAACTGCCACAACACCAACAATTAATACACGACGGAAAGAAGATGTATTAATATCCTGATTAAAACTAAGTGAGCTGATGAGATTTATATTAATGTTTAATCAACCTTGTAGAGATTTGAAGCTTGAAATGATTAATCATATTATTATTGTGTCAAAACCTAACTCAGTTGATATTTGCAATTTTGTAAATTTTATAACTGAGTGAATTACTTTTTCTCGTGCTAAAAAGCTATATTCTTTAATCCATATTTCTAAATAAATAATCGAACATGTGAACACGTGTTACTTAATATAAATTTCGGTAAGACAATAATTTTTCTTTAGAAAATCGAGGGAAAATCCATCACATTTTTTTCATGACAATTTCATAAAAATGGTTTCAATATATTTATACTTATCAGCCTAAACATTAGTATTGGCGCAATTAAGTGTTAAAATAACTTTATATCCCCGGCTAAAATTACCCACCATCATGATTAAATATTTTTTTATTCTTATTGCAACACTCTTTGTCATGAATTGCTCAACTAACAATCATAATTTGAAAACGAGTAAGCCTCAAAAAGAGATTGCTGAAGTTATCCCAATCACGGCAGCTAACCTGCGTGGTCATAAAGCACTATATAAAGAAGGATGGTTTGTCGTCACTTCCAGTGAAAAAGCTTTTAACTACGCCAAAGAAAAAGCCGTTCTCTCTTCTCGTGCAGCTGTTATAGCTGCAGCCAGCTCAATTGCCCAACGTAATGATGAGTTTCGCCACGCTTTGCTAGCCAATTTTCAATCCTCGATTAATATTACTCAGCAAACTTTCAAAAAAGGTGAAAAACTCACCCAAGCAATTGCCGAAAAGTCGGAGTTTGTAAAAAATGCACAAATTGATTACGGGC
>CALZJE010000087.1 GCA_945787715.1 uncultured Ectothiorhodospiraceae bacterium
GCGGTTGCTTCAGACCTTTCCGACTTACTTGGCACCAACTTGGCTTTCGCTGCGTGGCTTGTCTGTGCAATCAAGAGGCGCGTATTATACGTCCCTTTTTACTTCCGTCAACCAGACTATTTCACTTTTTTTAAATTAAAAACTCTGCAAACTCGGCAACCCTACAGATAGACTATAAATCAACCGCCGAAAAATGGAAGCGGGTTATTTTTCCACCAATTACACGCCAAACAGATTTTATTGAGCTGTTCGTTGATAAATATCTCAAGGATTGCAACTCAAACTAAAGCATTCAAGTTCTATGTCGATTATTTTGTAGATTTAGTTAATGAGGCTTTTTTTGTATCTTAAAGAATTTGGCAAATTGCATTTCATCAAAATGCTAACAGTCCAGCTAACATATACAAGAATAGTATCTCCTGAATCTGAATAATCAATGTTGAGGTAAATATGACCACAAAAGTCTTAGTCGTCGATGATTCGGTAGTGTCAAGAAAGATGCTTATTCGATCCCTTCCAAAAGAATGGGATATAAGTGTCACCCAAGCAGTTAACGGGAAAGAAGCCGTGGAAATGTATCATCAAGGGTTGGCTGAAGTCATGTTTTTGGATCTAACTATGCCGGTAATGGACGGCTATCAGGTACTGGAAACACTGCAAAAAGAAGGCTTGGACACTTTTGTTATAGTCGTTACAGCTGACATTCAGCCAGAAGCTGAAGAGCGAGTCAGGAAGCTGGGTGCAATGGCCTTTGTTAAAAAACCCGTCAATATGGAAAAAGTTTTGCCCATCCTAAAGGAATACGGAATCTATGAATAATTCCACCGAATATCAGGTAGGATTATCTGAGGAACAAAACGAAGTTTTACAAGAAATAGTGAATATCGGCATGGGTATGGCTGGTGACTCCCTCGCTCGAATACTAAAAACTTTTGTCGAGCTTTCCATCCCGAGAGTAAAACTTGTTAGTGCAGAAAATTTAAATACTGAAATAGCTAATCTCGTTGGCGATAAAGCACTTGTTACCGGCGTACGACAGGCCTTTTTTAGCTATTGGCGCGGCGAAGCAATCACAATTTTTGATCAAAATGGATGCAATGAGCTTGCAGCCTTAATGGGTTATACCGATAATTTGGACAAAAACTCGGAAGTAGAACTTCTACTTGACGTCGGAAATGTCATAGTTGGAGCTTGCTTAAACGGAATCGCCACACAACTCAATGTAGAGTTAAACTTCAGTCCGCCGTCTGTTATAGCAGCAAACATTCCTATTGAAAGAATGTTTAATACCAACAAGCTTAGCTGGAGTCACACTTTATTATTTGAAGTAAATTTCGGATTGGAAAACATGCGCTTTAAAAGCCACCTTTTGGTCATGATGTCCGAGGAGACAATAATTACACTTCAAAACGATCTGGATGCTTTTCTGGAAGGATTATAAATGACTCAAACATCCAACTCCATCACATTATTTCAAGAAATCGTTGATCGAATTAATGTCGGCGTTTTTGTCGTAAATAAGAATTACGAAATTGTGCTATGGAACAACTATATGGAGAATTACAGCCAAAAAAAATCCAGCACGGTCATTGGGCAGAATCTATTTAAAAAGTTCCCGGACTTGCCAGAATCATGGCTTACACAAAAAATTCGAAACGTGTTCATTCTGAAAAATTTCTCCTTTACATCTTGGGAGCATCGACCTTATCTTTTTAAATTCCTGCATAACCGACCAATCACTGGCGGTATCGACTATATGCGTCAGAATGCGACATTCTTACCCATTAAAGGAGAAACTGACGATATTGAGTATGTATGCATAACGCTACTTGATGTCACTGATACCAGTATTTACGAAGGTATGCTTAAAAATGCGGTTCGCTCACTAGCAGAGGCTAGCAATAGAGATGGCCTAACTAACATATATAACCGCCGTTTTCTGGAGCAAACAATGACGAAAGAGTTCGCCCGAATAAAACGCTACGGCGGGACACTTTCATTTATTATCCTTGATCTAGATCACTTTAAAAACATAAATGACACTTACGGACATTTAGCAGGCGACGAAATACTTAGAATTACATCCCAAAGAATTAATGAATGCTTGAGAGCCGCAGATATTTTAGCCCGGTATGGTGGTGAAGAATTCGCTGTGCTGTTGCCCGAAACTCCGCTTGAGGGAGGAGAAATACTGGCAAATCGATTGTGCGACTACATTGCTGCTCGACCCGTACAATTCGACAACTTTGAAATCACGGTGACAGCTAGTCTTGGTGTTGCTGAATTCCAGGAAGACTTAGAAACTCACGAAGAACTGATAGGTCAAGCGGACTCTGTATTGTATAAATCTAAAGAAAACGGGCGAAACCAGGTCACGGTTTACCACCCGCATAGTAATAGTGAAGACGAGCTACTTGACTCAAAACCACCAGCTACAGAAATAACAGAATGCCCCAGCCAAGAAAAAGAGCAAGCTGATACAGAATTAGAAGATATTAATGACATCATCCACCAAACAATCACCGAGCAAGACAATACCGAGGCATCAGAAAAGAGTGAAGCAGAAGATACTGAAGCAAGATCCGAAACGGATACACCAGAAACCACTGAAGCGGCAGAAGACACAGAAGACACAGAAGACACAGAAGACAAACTTAACTTAGAAAGCAAGGCTCAAACAGCGGAAAGTGCAACTACTGATGAGGATAATTACGTTTCGGTAGAATCAATTGCTCAGTCCCTCTCTAAACAAGAGGAACCTTCTGAGCAACATCATATCGAAGAGTCTGTAATGGCGCCAATAACTGAAAACCCTCTAGAAGCAACTATGAATGAAACATCAGAAGAAGCAGTGCAAGAAAACAGTTCCGCTCCAGAAGCTGAAGAAAATGCAACCGCTTCAATTGAGACCGCAGAGAAAGAACCAGACGTTAACACAGCAGATAAAGTAGAGATAACCATAAAAGAAAATATTCGATATGTAACAATAGGCACTCACTAACCGAGACTGGCACAAAGTTAGCAACTTTGATATTTAATTTGTGACAAACCCAACATTTTTACTCAAGAATCAATGTGAACTTCATCACTAAGGAACAAGTACAAGTCGACGATAAAAAATTGAGAGCTGCTTTCCTTGCAGACGGTAATACACAAATTTCTTCGATGCATAATATAAACAGCGAATCACTCCCGTAACGCCGAAGAGATTTAGAATTGATGTTCGGTTTATTAAAAGAGATAATGTCAAAGCAGAAAAATTATGAGCCGACTTTTTACGAACCGCATAAAAATGATAACCAATAAGAACATCACAATACAACTCGAAAAAATACCGCATTTGCACTGGATGTTTATTGCGCTATTCCTATCAGCTATTGCGATAACGCTTTCACCAATGCCATCCGAAGCCGAAGCAAACCGAACAACAGAAGCGGCAGCTATCTCTGATAGCGAAAGAATTACAATGTCATTACTTATCCCAAGTGCTCCCACCTCAATTGAAAAGGACGCTTTGCTTCATCCAAAACAAAATGAGCAACTAAAGCATCACCAGACAAAAGTAAAAAACGGGGATACATTAACAGCAATCTTCAACCGCATTGGCCTTGATGCTAGGGATGTATATAACGTCACAAAACTCGATAAAAAAAATAAGCTACTGACCAAGTTATCACCTGGCCAAACATTCGACATTACTGTCTCAGCTAATAACGAACTCCAATCCTTGCACTATCATATCGACAAAACTAAAACGCTTATTATTAATAAGCCAGATAATAACTGGCAAGTAAACCTTGAGTCTCGCAATTATGAACCACGGATCACTTATTCAAAAGGCGTTATAAACTCCTCTCTTTTTGAAGCGGCAAACGAAGCAGGACTCAGTGAAAGCTTAACGATGGACTTGGCCTATATCTTTGGCTGGGATATCGACTTTGCGTTGGACATTCGTCAGGGTGATAGCTTTGTTGTCTTATACGAAGAGCTATTCCTTGAAGGCGAGAAGGTTAAAGACGGCAACATCCTTGCTGCAGAGTTTATTAACCAGGGTAAAAGCTATAAAGCTGTACGTTACACCGATTCAGATGGAAAAAGTAACTACTACGCTGATGACGGCACAAGTATGAGAAAAGCATTTTTACGCTCTCCGGTAGATTTCTCTCGCATTAGCTCTCGATTTGGAAAGAGACATCATCCCATATTAAATAAGATCAAATCGCATAAAGGTGTTGATTATGCGGCAGCGAGAGGTACTCCCGTTAAGGCATCTGGCGATGGAAAAATTATTTGGCGCGCACGTAAAGGCGGATATGGAAAAACAGTTATAATCCAACATGGCAACAGATACCGCACTTTGTATGGGCATCTTAATAGCTATAGTCGCAATGCTCGCTCAGGCTCGCGTGTTAAACAAGGACAAATCATTGGCTATGTCGGAAGCACAGGAAGAGCTACAGGCCCACATCTACATTATGAATTTCGTGTTAATGGATCCCACAGAAATCCACTGACAGTAAAGCTTCCAAGCGCTGCACCTATCCATAAAAAGCACAAAGAAGATTTTGTCGAGAAATCTAATCCATTATTAACGCAACTGGATATTATCGGAAATACAAATATAGCACTCAGCGATTTTCAATAAACAGCGATGCCTGCCTGCGAATGGGATCTGTTGTAGAGGAATTCGATTAAGATCGCTTGAGGTGAGTAGCGATAGTTATTCAACGAAAAAGATCGATCAATATGCCAAAATGAATTTTCCGCAGCAGGCTTTCTATTATCGGACAACCTCATAGCCAACAAGGATGTTACAACATGCAAAACTCCGACAACAAATACTATATCGGAGTGATGTCTGGGACCAGCCTTGACGCTATCGATGTAACTATTACTTCGTTTGATGATAGCGTCGAAATCGTTTCAAGTAAGAGTTTTGATATTCCTTTACCGATTCGGCAATCTATAGAATCACTGTGCTCACCAGGTGACAACGAAATTCATAGAATGTCGGAACTAGACAATCAGCTGGCCCAGCTCTTTGCATCAAGCATAAATTCATTAATTGACTCCCTGAAAATTGATCGCAGACGCATTCAAGCAATTGGCAGCCATGGTCAAACCATACGTCACATGCCAAATAATAAACTCCCTTATACTCTGCAAATTGGCAATGGCGCTCTGATTTCCAAACTTACAGGAATTACCACCGTTACCGACTTTAGACGTGCAGATATAGCAGCCGGAGGACAAGGTGCTCCATTAGTACCAGCTTTTCATAGTTCAATATTTTCCAAATCCACAAAAAGTCGCGTAATACTAAATATTGGCGGAATGGCAAATATTACAATTTTAAATAACCAGCCCTCAGTAGCTATCTCTGGATTTGATACTGGGCCAGGTAATATTTTGCTAAACGAGTGGATACTATTACAGCAAAACCTCAACTATGACAAAGATGGCGCTTGGTCTGCCAGTCAAAATTATGACGAATATTTACTTGAGCTTATGCTTCAAGATAGCTATTTCCAATTGCCGCCTCCTAAGAGTACAGGCCGAGAGTATTTTAACTTGAGTTGGGTGAAGAATTGTATTGCATCATTAAACAAACCAGTTTCAGTATCGATTGTTCAAAGTACGCTTTGTGAGTTGACGGCTAGAAGTATATGCGATGCGATTAGTAAGTATGCACACAAAACAGACGAAGTTGTTTTGTGTGGAGGTGGTGCGCACAATAAAGATCTGGTCTCAAGAATAAAAACAATCAGCGGATTAAATGTGATTTCAAGTGCTGAATTCGGAATAGATCCCGATTTTGTTGAAGCTGCAGCGTTTGCCTGGCTATCCAAGCAAACGCTGGAAGAAATTCCGGCCAATATACCTGGGGTAACAGGCGCAGATCAGCCAGTTGTTCTCGGCGCTATTTACCCTCGTTCGTTGAGAGATACATAGTGTCGAATTGGCTCACCAGTATAAACCTGTGTTGGTCGAAAAATTCTGTTATCTGCCAGCTGTTCACGCCAATGGGCTAACCAACCTGCTGTTCTGGAAACGGCAAAAACAGAAGTAAATTGATCAATAGGAATCCCCATCTCAGCGTAAAGAATGCCAGAATAAAAATCGACGTTCGGGAATACACCTTTTGGTCCCAAGCGCTCCTCAGCAGCTGCTTCTAGCGCCAACGCAATTTCAAATAGCGGACTAATTTCCCCACCACGCTCTGTAATCAATTTTTCAAACAATCCTTGAAGAATAGTTGCTCGAGGGTCTTTCACTTTATATTCCCGATGCCCCAACCCCCAAATCTTTTCTTTATTTTTGAGCTTCTTATCTAACCAGACTTTGGCATTTTTTGGCTCGCCAATTTCCTGAAGCATTTCAATAACTTTTTCATTTGCCCCACCGTGGAGAGGGCCGGAGAGTGTGCCGATCGCAGCGGCAATTACACCGTAAGGGCTTGCAAGAGTAGACCCTGTAACCAAGGCCGCAAAGGTTGATGCATTGATAGTATGCTCAGCGTGCAAGACTAGGCAAGTATCCATAATTGAGGCATACAACGGATCTGGCTCTTTACCATTAAGCATATATAGAAAGTTCTCGGAGAACGACAAATCCACTCGAGGCTCGATAGGATCGTAACCATTTCGAATATGCTCCCACATACATAATATTACTGGCATGCGCGCAATAAGCTTAACTGACATGTTGTGGATATAGTCAAGATCAGGGCACGCATCCGGCGCGCTTAAGCATTCGTTACCTGGGTAGAAAACTCCTAAACTAGCCACAGCGGTTTGCAAAATCTCCATAGGATGGCCAGTAGCAGGCAAAGCTTTCATCAATGTGCGAATATTAAATTTCACACGGCGATTCCTGCGTAATTGCTCATCATAAACCGCTAATTCATGCGCAGTTGGTAAACGACCATCCAACAATAAGAGAGAAGTCTCTTCAAAAGTGCTCTTTTCTGCTAGCTCGGCAATTGGGTATCCCCGGTATGACAAAATGCCTTTTTCACCGTCAATATCCGAAATATTAGATTCGGTTGCCGGTACGCCTTCCAATCCTGGTAAATAAGCGCTCATGGTTTATTCTCCCCATTTAAGTTAAAGCTTTTGATCATACTGGTGATTACTACTGATGAAATAAAGGTTTGTATAGGATTGCGTATTAAAACGCGAAAGGATAATAACAAAAAAAAGGAGGGGCTGGCCTCCTTTTTTTGATTACACAGCCCCTTAAGCTGGAGCTGCATGTCTCATTTTGTTCTGATTTTATACAGAAAATGATGATCCGCAACCGCAAGTCGTTGCAGCATTAGGATTCCGGATGACAAATTGAGCGCCTTCAAGGCCTTCTGTATAGTCAATTTCTGCACCCATTAAATATTGAAAGCTCATAGGATCAATAAGAAGTTTGACTCCGTTTTTCTCAACTGTCGTGTCTCCATCACCCACACTTTCATCAAAGGTAAAGCCGTATTGAAAGCCAGAGCACCCACCACCTGATACAAATACACGTAACATCAAGTTGTCGTTACCCTCTTCTTCAATCAGTGCTTTTACCTTATTTGCTGCCGCTTCAGAAAAGTCTAATGGATTATCAAAGTCAAATTCAGCTGCTGCGTCGCTCATATAGATACCCTCAAAATATATATTATTATAATTATCCTATTCCTTACTTTTTTAGTCAAGATTTTTCCGGCGTAGCTGTGTTATCACCCGCATTTTCTGGTTTATGTTCTAGCTTTCTTTTTTCTTCGCCAGTGTGATGGACCAGCTTACCATTAACTTCGGCACCTATGGCCATTTCAATTAGATTGTAATATACATTACCATTAACCCGTGCTTGCGCCGCAAGCTCTATTCGTTCTCCCGCAAATACATCACCAATAACTTGGCCATTCAGTACGATATTTGGAACACGCACTTCGCCTTCCACCAATCCTTGGTCGCTCACAGTTAATAAAGACCCGGGCTCAGTTGCTTCTACATTCCCTTTTGTTTTTCCATCAACATGCAAACCGCCGCTAAAAGAAATATCACCATGTATTTCTGTGAATTGACCAATTAATGAGTCAATTCGGGCGGTCCGTTTTTTCTTGCCTAACATATAGTTTATGCTCCTGTTTGGCTCAATCAAGCAAATGAGTTAGATATATCACAATTAAGTGCTCCGCACTTCGATAATCAAACCACTCACAATATCGACACAAAATTTATTCAGCTTAAGTTGTTGTCATACACATAATTGAATAAAGTACCGATTTAAATCTCACGCCATTTTAATATGAGACTCTATCATTAAGCAAAATACTCACCAGCGCTTAAAATATCAACGTCAAATTATAAAATAACAAAACCCTGCTTGGTAAAGCTAAATATTCCAGTCGAAGCTGCCGAAATTAACTGGTAGAAACTGCAATCCATTGTTTTGCATAAGCTGCATGTATATGTATACTTTAAAGGTTAAATCCATGAACAATCATATCCCACTGTGAAGCGGGCAGCATTTTTCATGAGTAAGCATAAAATTTTTAAGAAGTGTTTTGACTATACACTTTGGTCAATTAACTAATTAAC
Source organism: uncultured Ectothiorhodospiraceae bacterium (assembly GCA_945787715.1). Classification (GTDB taxonomy): domain Bacteria; phylum Pseudomonadota; class Gammaproteobacteria; order S012-40; family S012-40; genus CALZJE01. The sequence continues at coordinate 8,583 of CALZJE010000087.1, forward strand.
AGGCATTTATGAAAAAGTTATTTATCGCATCACTGTTAGTCTTATTCCCACTAATCGGAGTAGCTGAAACACTCTACGTCGGTGATACGCTTCGCGTTGGCATTCGTCCTGAACCAAACAAAAACTTACCATCAATTGCGATCATCAAGACAGGCGCTGAATTGGAGCTTCTTCAGCGAAGAGGTAGTTTCGCAAAAATTCGCACAAAAGCTGGAGTAGAAGGCTGGGTAACTAGTGCTTACCTATCAAAAAATTCCCCGTCGGTTAAAAAACTTAAAGATGCGCAAATAAAAATAAATCAATTGGAAAAGAAAACCGCCGAACTTCAGCAAAACTTACAACCTGGAAATAGTGGCAAAAACGAAAAATTAGAAACAATCATCAATGCACTTCAACAAGAAAAGCAAGCGTTGCTCACAAAAGTAGAACAACTTAAAATAAGCCCAGTTGCGGTTTCCACAACATCGATCAATGGTGCCAATAAAATAACACTAGATTTAAAAGAATCCAATTTTACTTTTATTTACATCGTTATAGGCACGATAGTCATTATTTTGTGCCTTGGTTTTCTGCTTGGTGTTTCTTGGCACAAGAATCAGGTTACCAAGCGATTAGGCGGCCTGCGCATATAATTAATAACACACAAAAGAGCGCTAATTTAGCACCCTTTATAGTTTGATCTCAGCTCCCTGTTGAAGATGTGATAATGAATAAAAAAGTTCGGTCAGGAGGGATCAAGCTTGCTTTCATTAACAGTGACTTTAGCTTGAGTGGTTGCCGATTCCTCTTCACTGTTATCAATCAACCAGCGCACTAAATCAACCCAAATATCTCTTATTTCGCCACTGCTAGGCATTATCCCCGCGTAAGGCAATTCGATAGTCACAACGGGAATTTCTTTGTGAACACCTGCATAGTTACCAAGTGATCCTGGGTACGTTCCCAGTAAGTTTAAATGTAACTCACCAAATCGCTTTGGTGCTCTCTTTTTCGGGCCATCAAAATCAAGAATGCCGAATGGCGCATGAATGGATACAATCACATCAGGCTGGAATTCACTAATTGTTTTTGCTAACCATTGGGACTCCGGCTCACTTAACGGCGCTGGGCCTGGATACCGGCGGGGATTTCTCTTAGTTTTCTTCACCCAATAGCGATGACTTTCTTCATGCCAATTAGGGGTAGGGAAATTCCGATTGAGATCAACTCCTCTAACATTCATACGTTGAGATTTTTTCTGTAATAAGCCGTCTGGATTCATCAGCGGAACCAGTTTCCAGTGAAACAAACCAGAATGATACCGCTCTAGTTTTTTCATGAATTTAAAAACGATACTCACAGAAGAATATTCATCACCATGAATTCCACCAATAACTAAAACACGCGACAACGCTTCCCGCCCACTAACTGGGCCAAACTCTCGCTCAATTATGGGTAATCCTTCCACTGAATACCCATCTGCTTCTTCAAATCCTCGACCAACACAATCATTTGCCTTAACGCTACCTAATTTTTTCTCGATTTTACGGCAAAGAGAATCAACACGTTGTTCAGGCGCAACATAGGCACTCGTAGTGATAGAGACATTTGCATTAGGCAAGCCCACAAGCGCGAGTTTTTGATCTGTCGCAGTTGTAACTGATGAATACGTAACAAGACCTAAAGCCACCATTACGCTTAAGTTTAACGAGTTTTTCACTAGACCAGGAAGCTTCATAATCCTCACTCTATAATCCCAGACAAAATTATTGATCATTAAAACTAAAACGTCCAACAACTTTTCAGGGATAATTTAAAATATTTAATTTAACTTTCTGTCTTCACACTCAACTCAGGCTCGTTTTTTGATGTGTTTGGCCATTGGAATGTATTACTAATTTTTTTACGACGTTTGGCATCAACTTCCACTAAAACTTGTCGTGGAGAAAATCCTTTAGGTAAAACAATATCACCTTCAAACTTCTGAAAGTAGCGAAACTTAAAATTTAAAAATCTCGACTTTGCCGATGTAAGGTCTGTGAGGTTGTATGAAACAGTACCGTCATTTTTAACACCTGTAAAAACTAGCTTCAACTTACCGCGCACAGTTTGATCATTCTTTAATACCTGAGTTAATACAATCTCATAGTGAAACACGTTGCTATCACTCACTTCTTCAACTCTAAAACGCTCAATACGTATTCCACTTGAACTCTCTAAGGGGGAAACAATGCCTCGATAAAAGCTGACTTCTTCTCTTAATTCTAAAATTTCTTGCTGAAGCGATTTCAGATTATCCTTAACCTGCTGATAAGCTTGCTTATCAACTTGACCAGAACGCTCAATTAATGCAACCTCATCACGCAAGGTAACCTTTTCATTCGTCAACAATCCAATATGTTTTTCAAGTTGAGCTATTTTCTGCTCAGATTTATCACTTAAATAACCGGCATTTTTCTGCCCCAGATAATAGAGCCCCCAACAAGCTCCAACTACAGCCAAAATAGCTAACAGGATAACAAATCGCCAGTACATAGGTGAATGATGCTTAACTACTAAACTACCCGATTTCACAATTTAATCTGCCCTGATTTCCTGCTATAAACTTGCTTCAAACAGATGTTTTTAAGGTAGTATTGCAATACTTTCCAATCCTTTAGTTTCGCCAAGTCCAAACACAATATTCATATTTTGTATCGCCTGCCCCGCAGCACCCTTTAACAAATTATCAATAACTGAAAGTATAACAACGGTATTTCCATTATTAGGGCGATGTATTGCTATCCGACACATATTTGACCCTTTGACACTTCTGGTTTCAGGATGAGCGCCCTGTGGCATTACATCAACAAATGGTTCGTTTTCGTAGTGCTGCTCAAAAATTGTCTGTAAATCCGAACCCGAACCCGAACCCGAATCCAATAGTGTTGCATAAAGCGTTGAATGAATACCGCGAATCATCGGCATCAAATGGGGCACAAATACTAGACTCACCCCTTCGGACACTGTGTTAAGCCCTTGAGTTATCTCTGGTTTGTGCCTATGCCCAGCAACAGCATACGCTTTAACGCTCTCAGAACATTCCGCAAGTAAATTTACTACACTTGAGTTTCGTCCGGCACCGCTTACGCCTGATTTACAATCAGCAATCAAATTTGCAGCATCAATCAGGCCATTCTTAATGAGGGGAGCATAACCTAACTGTACAGATGTAGGATAACAGCCAGGATTCGCAACAAGACTGGCACCTTTGATTTCATCACGGAAAAACTCAGGCAGACCATAAACCGCTTCACTCAACAATTCTGGGCAAGCGTGTGGAACTCCGTACCAATGCTCCCACTCTTCAGCAGATTTAAGCCTAAAATCTGCCGCCAAATCAATAATTTTGACGCCATGGGACAACAACTCCGGCACCATTCTCATTGCAACGCCGTTTGGTGTTGCAAAAAAGACTAAATCACATTGGGAAAGTGTTTTTACATCCGGGTCAGAAAATTTCTGATCCACATGACCGCGCAAATTAGGGAACATATCTGACACGCATGTACCCTTCTCCGATCGAGAAGTAATAACCTGCAATTCTACATCCGGATGCATTGCGAGCAATCTAAGAAGCTCAACACCCGTATACCCGGTTCCACCAACTACCCCAACTTTAATCATCTGCTTTTCAATCTTCCAATCTCATTAAAAATATTTTTATACTAAATAATAGTCACCTGATATATACAACTTACTGTCATTTCAATCAAACTTTAGCAAACCTTCTAAAGGCATCAATGAGTACCACTCTTGAACTTCTCCCACATGTAGACAATGATTGAATCAATCTCATCATCACACCCAAAACGTACCGCCACGCAGGCATCGCCGAACCTTCTACTCCATTCTGAATGAGCACTTTCAATGAGTTTTTTGTGTATCTCTCTGATATAGGCAAAGCAGTAAAGTTTCGGGGATGCGGCTCTATAAATTGACCTATCCAGTTTTTACCTGTGCCATCAGGTGCATGACAAAAAGCACAGTTTTCTTGAAAGATCGCTTGACCGTGCGCTTCCATCTCACTTTTGGGCACATAAGTATCGCTTTTATCATGAACTGCATAGGGAGAAGCCGCACTGATAGCATCATTTTTTTCATTGATTTTATGTGAATAGCCGTTTCTCGGCCATGATAATGGATAGCTTTCCCATATTGCACCTTCATCTTCAACTTTAGAACGATCATGGCAACTAATACAAGAATTTAAATAAAGCCGCTTACCTTTCCTTTGTTTTTCACTTAGTGCGTCCCAAGGAGTATCCAAGGCTATCTCCCCAGTTACAAAAGGAAAAGCGATTTTATATTGCTCATGATCAAGCCATCCATTTTCAACAGTGTGATAACTCGTGTTTTCTCGCTTTTTGATGATGAAAGCTTCGCGAACAAAATGGATGACGGCATCAATTTCTTGCTCTGAGAGCAGTGTATCAAACGCCATCATGGCTGTGTTCGTTTTACCGTTTTTGATTGCTTTTCGCATTCTTTCGATATTCAGCTCTTCTGCAGATTTATCAATAAAAGCAATTGGTGGTGGTGAAAGAAAAGTACTTGCCAGTGTTTTTGCATCGCCGGAATATCCATGACAGAAATAACAACGATAATTATAGATGTC
>CALZJE010000088.1 GCA_945787715.1 uncultured Ectothiorhodospiraceae bacterium
AAGTCGATTACCCATACGGATTTTTTGAATATTCAGGTAAGCGTTAACAATATTTATTTCATCTCTCAGTGTTGTTTTGTTTTCTCTGGTTCGAGTCAAGCTAGCTCGGAGATATTGAGTAAAATGTTCTAACATTTTTTTGGCATCATCTGGACGGTCGTCAATAAGGCTGAGGACATTTGATAATGTATTAAATAAGAAATGCGGTTCAATTTGCGCCTGCAATAACTTTAAATTGCTTTCCGTGAGTGCTCGTTCATACTCCACTTGTTTGAGTTTTTCCTCATTTAGCTGATAACTGATCCGTTGTTGTTTTCCAATAAGCGCAAAATAAAAAACCACAACAGAACCTATCATCATGGAATAGAGTAAACTCGATAAAACAAACTCTCGACTATTTTCTCCAGCAAATATTTTTCCATTGTCCGTAATCATGGTTGCAACTAAAACTCCGACTATTACGCCAAGAATAATAGCCATTGCATAGACAATAACATGCGGCTCTTTGTCTTTATAGTGCAAGCCAATTAAGCAAATAAGACTAGCGATTGAAATACCAATAGATTGGGAATAAACAAAATTTCCCCAAAAATTAGCTTGGGTAACTAAGGTTAAAAACAAGGCAATGAAGGTATTGATGACGAGCAGCTTGGACCATTGAAACTTGTCCGAATAAAATGGCTTGGGTAAGGTGGAATTTTTCATCAATACGCGCCCGAAAACGTCATAAAAACATTGTGGCTAATTATTAGGCCGCCATAAACAGAATCGTTTGCTCCGTTGAACATTCTTACGCCGGCCTCAAATTTGAATGAATTGTATGCACGTGTGACTAATATGGTGGTCATATAACTCTTATCGTCAGGAGATAAAAGAATGTTTACAGTAGGTTTCCAGTAGTTCGCGTCATAATTCCATCGTAACATGAGATTATGCTGCGCAAGAGATTGTGCCTGAGTGGCGTTTGCTGTCCAGGCAATATTGCCATGAATTGGTGCTTTAGTTATTGGAGTTTGTTCTAGCAATATCTGTTGTTGTTCTGCGAGCTTAAAAAGCGCTTTCCATTGATGAGGAGAATAGGCCATCTCGTTATACCAATATTCAACAATGATATTATGTTTAGTTATACTGCTCCAGTTCAAACCCACAAGTGCCTGCAATCCATTGTTATAGTCTTTAGTTATATAAGGATAATTAAAAGATAGTAACGTGGTCGTTTGACCTGCAAGCCTGTGTATTTGTTTTTGATACTTTTGACATAAAAGTAATGAGCCGTGAATGGAAAGTGAGTCGGAAATAAGCTGTAACCTCCCTAGACCAAATTGCAATTTATTATCATTATTGTAACGAAATAGTGCATGTTGGTCATAATTTTCTCTGTTGGTAGAGAATTTAGCAACAAAGGACTCCAGTTTATTGTTTTCAGTTTCTTCAGTTTGAAGTGGATTAACCCATAGTAGAGACCAGGAGGACATGTCGGTAAAGTACTCCCAGGCAAACTGGTTCTTGCCAATCATAGATTGCTGTGAAGTGCTCTGCTGGTCATATTGCTGAATGACATCAAGTGGACGGAAGCCATAACCAATGCCCCAGCTGCTAATTCTCCTGCCAAGTATCAGCTCCCAATTGTCGATACCGTGAGACATAAATAACTCATTCACCTTGACTTCAGTTTTTGATGTTCTGTCATCACTAAGTTTATTACGGGTACTTAGAAGATAACTATAAGTATTGAAGGGTTGCTGAAACCCGCCTGTCAACTCTATAGTCTGCTCGCTAGTAAGGCCTGGTCTCTTAATATATTCACTTGGAACATCGAATAATGTGTCGGATGAGTAAGCGTTATATTGAGGATGAATAAGTATGCTGATGGAATACTCAGCATATGCCGTTCTGACTGAAAATAGACTTCCGATAACAAAAAACCAGGTAATTACTTTTAAATAAATCATTGAATCTTAATGGATGGATTTCGTGCGAGAAAAGCTGGGTTGAAATACTTCCGGTTAAGTGAATAAGGTTTATTTTCGATATATTCTATTTCAGTATGTTGATTTTTATTTATCTCATCCTTCAAGATCATTTTGCTAATTTGCTCACGGTCATTTTTGTACGCAGTTTCAAAGTAGGCCACTTTTGCCAATTTTCCTGAGGAAAGATATAATTCTGCACGTATAGGAATATGTGAAGTTGGTATTAAAGATAAAAATATTTCATTATAGGTGACGCCTTTGCGCTTGGCTTTAAGCAATAGCTCATCATTGCCACTTTCACTTTTATCGTATGTTGAAATGTACTCGGCAGAATAGTCTTCATGCCATTTCATTGTCGCTATATCACCCGTTGAAGCCTCGCCTAATAATTTTTGCATAGGTGTTATGCGGATAGGACGTTTGGTTTTTGGCAGTAATATCCAGAACTTATCGTCGAGCATTAGGACTTTCTGACCTCTTTCTGACGATGTTTTGGAGATTACTAATGATTTCCGGTTGGGTTTTATATACACATCATAAGCTCTCTCTCTATCCAGCTTGTTATTTTTGTAGAGTTTGATAACGGTGTTTACTACGGTTTCATTTGCACTCTGCCGATATTCATCTGCCGCTATTACTAATTCGTCTGCGCTTTTAGCATAGGAAATTATCGGTGTTATAAGAACGAGTGAAACTAATATCTTATACATGAGACAGTGCTCCTACGATTGATTTATTTGATGCTTTATAACTGGAAAGCCAGGAGGCAATGATGCAAACTACAGTAACGATAGCAGCAGTTATTAAATATAGATTTACCGGGATATCAACTGCCAGTGGATAAGAGGATGTTCTGCCAGGTGGTGGAGGCATTTGAATTTCAGCTATGGATAGCCCTAATGAAGTCAATGCCGCGATTGAAATCCCGATGCTTGCGCCGATGAAACTAATTACCAAGCCTTCTAGAACAAAATTTCTTGTAACTTCATTTGAGTAAGTGCCTATTGCGCGGAGCGTCCCAATTTCGCGTGTTCGCTCTACGACGCTCATATTGACTGTATTGTAGATGGAAAAAAATACCATCATAATGATGATAAACCCAAGTAAACCAAAAATACGATTGTAGAGCTCTTTAACACCGACATAGAAAAATGCAGTATCCAACCACGTTTGCCATCCCAGATCTGCATATTCTCTTGTGAGTTTGTTATATTTTGAAAACGTTGCTTCAGTCTCTCTAAGATGCAGCGCTAGGTTGCTGATTTTATCTGTTGATAATAGACTTTGAGCCGTATTGATATTGACTAAAATGCTCCTCTTATCCAGTTCAGGGATTCCTGTGCTGAAAATACCCTGCACAGTAACATCAATCGCATTTAGACTGCCGTCTACTGTCGTACTAAGAAGGGTAAGCGAGTCGTTGATTTTGGCATTAAAATATTTTGCCATTTTTTTACCTAACATGACTTGGGGATTATTTTCTTTTTCTCGCTTGCTGAGAATATTTCCATCGTCTATGGTGAGGAAAGGGCCTTTGACTTTAAACTCATATTTAGGATCGACGCCAGAACCCATAAAAATCGTTGATTTTTCCCCGTTACTTATAAGGCCCGTGAATTCAACTTTTGGAATCACGTAGCGTATGTCTTCATCAGATTTCAATTTTTTCGCAAGTGAACTAAAATCATTTAATCCAAACTCCATTGGTACACTTTCTTCTTTATCAAAGTAATCTTTGTGAGCAACTATTAGATGACCCGAAGATCGTGCAGCCATTTCTTTGAGTGAAACATAAGTAAAGTTAGCAAAGCCGCCGCCAATGAGAATGGCAGCAACCCCCACGGCAGTAATGAGTATTGTGACAAGTGCACGACGACGATTCCTGAGTACATTTTTAATTGCGAGTTTTAACCATTTCATTGTAAGGCACCGTCATGAAGTTGATATTCTATATTACAATGAGAAGACATTCTTTCGTCATGTGTAGCGATGATAAATGCAGTACCAAAGTCCTTATGCATTGTGTACATGAGATTGATGATGTCTGTTGCTGTCTGGGTGTCGAGATTTGCTGTCGGTTCATCGGCGATTACCAGTCTGGGTTGAGTGATTAAAGCTCTGGCAATTGCCACACGCTGCTTTTGACCTCCTGATACCTGATCGGGAAGATGTTTTTCAAACGGCAGTAACCCTACCGTTTCAAGCATTGCTGTCACGCGTTCTCGCCGTAATTTTTTGCCAACTCCTAAAAGGATAAGTGGGTATTCAACGTTGTCGTAAACTGACATGACTGGGACGAGATTAAAACCCTGAAAAATGAATCCCAATTTGTTACGACGAATGGTTGTTAACTCTTTATCGGATGCGTCAGCGATATTTTCACCACAAAAATAGAGCGCCCCTTGGGTAGGTTTGTCAATTAATCCACATATGTTGAGCAAGGTACTTTTACCACTTCCTGATGGCCCAAGCAGCGCGGCGAAAGCCTGGTTTGATAGGCTAATATTAACATCATTCAATGCACTAACACTCAAGTCTCCTTGTTCGTATTGTTTTGAAATGTTTTTGGTTTCTATAATATTTGTCATGTTTGTCACCTGGTTATCCTATTTTATTTTTGATAGAAATTCGGATTGTTTTATCTTGTTTCCGTCGTCTTCAGCAATAGCTGCAGCTAATTTGTAAAGACTATTTTTTGTTTCAGTACTCGCATTATTAACGTGCTCTGATTCAAGCAAATCAGAGACAAGGTCTTTCGAATCTTGATAGCGATTAAGAAATCGTGGAAATCTAAAATAAGTGTGCGCCACAATTAACTTCATGCGGACACTAAGTGCTGTTTCTCCCAGTGTTATAGTGTCATGCAATTCAGAAATCTCATCCAATGCGTCATCCATGAGTTCAGAACCTGCATCCACATGCTTCATTTTATTCCATGGCATAAATACATGTTCTGCCATCATAGATTCTAGCGAGCCACGGTAGGTTTGGATGAAAATATCGTAGGGTTCTGATTCTGAAAGTTTGTTAAAATATTCTGTCGCCTTTTTAACGTCACTTTCATTTCCGTTGACTGCTGTCATATAGATTGAATGCGCCTCAGAAAACTGGTTTTCTTGTATTGCATTTGCTGATGTGAAAAATCCGAAAGTTGAAACTAGTAATAAAAGTGTACAAATTTTCATTGAATGTCCTTTGCTTGGCTGTAGACCGAGTTTAAATATTAGGCGATATAATACTGTTCTGCTTGAGTTTGAGACAAACGGTAAATAGCGGAGTTGGGTGGTAAGTAGCGGGAATGAATGGATTTGGTTGCTTAAGACCATTCCCTTCAAGGTGATGAATATACTGTTTGGCTTAATTCCTTTTAATAGTTTAGCTGTAGAAACACGCAGGTGGTTTAAATATTTGTCGTGTTTATCCGGAGTTTTTCTCGAACTTCGGCGAGACTTATGGCGTTTTGATATTTTCCATTGCCGGCCGATTGGCAAAGGATCTTGGCAAGTTGCGAGATAGCCATTGTTTCAAATACAATCCGTTCCTGATCGGTTAGCGCAATCTGAGAATTACTTGATAAATAAAATAAATACGCAGTTAGGTGTGAAATAAAAAAAGACATGGTTCAACAATACCTGAATTCGCCAGTAAAATTCTGTAACTATGGATACTTACGCTGAGTAGTTACAATTGTGTTAAGATAAAATATTTTACTAAATTATTAATGGATATTGATTTTGATTACGTTATTCAACAGGGGGCGTTATGATTGCGCGTCCACATAAGACTAGCCACCCATTTGTAAGTCGCAGTATAGAGCGCACGCGATTGCTAGAGCAGTTAGTGAATAAATCTGACGTACCGGTAGTCGCTGTACTCGCGCCGCCTGGTTATGGGAAAACCACATTAGTATCTAGTTTTGTTAATTCAAATGAACATCCATCAGTTTGGTATGGAGTCGATGAAGATGACGTTGATCTTGCCAATTTTTTCTTCTACTTTAGCAGTGCTGTTCGGGAAGTAACACCAAAGCGTCGTAAAAGTATTCCAACTTATCAAAAAGAAAATGCGATTAATGTAAAAGCATTTGCTCGTCTTTTTTTTGGCGCTGCTTATCAACGATTGACACCACCATTTAATTTGGTTTTTGATGACATCCATGAATGTCAATCACAACAATGGGCTGATATTATCAATGTGGCTATCACCGAGTTGCCAGCGCAATGTCGTATTTTTCTTGTTGGCCGCCAAGCATTACCTGCCGAATTCGCCAGATTCAATTTAAATCAACAAATTTTCACTATTCACGAGGACGATCTACGTTTTAACAATAGTGAATTGCAACAACTCGCAACTATCCACAACGTTAATTCGCTATCTATTGAACAATGTAATAACATCCAATCTTTAATGACGGGATGGGGAGCAGGGCTTGCTTTAATTTTAAAACGTGGCAAACAGCTTGATGATAGGGGAATTCTAGCACTTGATACTAAACAAGATGTGTTTAATTACTTTATGAATGAAGTTATTCGACACTTAAGTGAAGATGTCCAATCACTACTATATCATACCTGTTATTTGCCTGAGGTGTCGGTAGAATTCTCTAATATCCTATCCAAAGACGATAATACAGCTGAAATATTACAAAATCTTCACAGTAGTAACTGTTTTACCTATCGTGTTTCTAAATCAGGACAAGTTTTTCGTTATCACCCACTATTTAAAGCATTTCTTATTGCTCAAAGTGAAAGGCAACTAGATGTTCACACGTTAGAAGAAGTTAAAGAAACAACAGTGGGCTTACTAGAAAAGAGTGGTGCGCTCGCGGAGGCTGCAACGTTACTGACCACCATGGATAACTGGCCTCGCTTTGCTCAGTTTACGCTCCGACATGCCAAAGATTTAGTAGATACTAACTATATTCAAACGTTGGTGAAGTGGCTAAAACAGTTACCGATAAAAATCATAGAAGAAGATAGCTGGCTATTATATTGGCGTGCATTTTGTCTGCAATTCGTTCGACCTCAACAAGCACGGTGTGATTTTATCTCTGCTTTTAATCGCTTTAATGCAGCTGGTGATCCCACTGGGCAATGTATATCATTATCAGGAATTCTCTTTAGTTATATTTTAGAGCGTGATGACTTTTCGCCTTTAGATTTGTGGATATCCCAAGTTGAGAAACTAGAGCATTCACTTTTAGAGCAGGCCCAAAAACCTGCCATGATGGGTTTGACTTTATCGATGTTCTCGGCATTGATGCACAGGGCCCCTCACCACAAAGAATTTCCCAAATGGCTTGAACGTGTAATTCAAATTCCAAAAAGTGCATTACCGCCTGCCTCATTTTCCCTGAAACAAGTGGATATTATTTTATACCATTTATGGCGTGGTGATTTTTACAGTGCGGAGATTAATCATGATTTACTTAAAAATCAGATTAAGCAAAGTCTTGTGCCTTCAAGTAAGATATTATGGCATGTCATTCATTGCTATTATTTATGGTTTGCAAAAGGTGAGGCAGAGAGAGCATTAATGGTAGCGAAAGATGGTTTAAAGTTGGGTGAAAAATATGGTCTGGCGCTATGGGATATTTTACTACTTAATATGGGAGCTGCGGCTGCGCTAACATCATATAATACCACTGAAGCAACTCGTTTACTTCAAGCTGCTTCGGAGATTGCCAACGACTCAAGACGGGCTCATTTAACGCTTTTTTATAATTTACAAGCGATTAATTACTTTCGCGCTAATGAAATCACATTGGCATTGCATCATGGGCAAGAGTCATTACGTTATGCGACTGAGTCCGGCTCACCTTTTCCTCAGGCTGCGGCGCATTTTCTACTGGCACAAATATATTCGATAAGCAGTGATTTAGAAGAAGCAAAACGACACATCAACATGTTAGGAGAAATTGGAATTCATATGGAGAGTGTTTTCCATCAGTTTCAAGCAAACATGCTTAAAGCCACTCTTGAATGGATGAGTAACCAACAAGAATCAGCCATGACAAATGTTAAAGCTGCCTTGATGTTAGCAAAAAAATATAATTTACTCCCTGCGCTTTGGCTACGTGATGATGAGTTAACTCAACTATTGATGGAGGCTATACGAAAAGATGTGGAACCTGAAACTGCTTGGCATATCATTAAAAAGCGTAACTTAAAACCTAAGACACCTCCTTATGATATCGGTACTTGGCCTTGGCCAATTAAAATTCATACCCTTGGTCGTTTTGCGATTGAAATTGATGGCCAGCAACTGAATATCCCAGTTCGTGCACGCCCAAAACTTTATTCTTTGTTGAAAGTTTTAATCGCTTTTAGTGGTAAGCACGTTCGAGAAGAGGTTATCAGTGAAGTTATATGGCCGGATTCAGACGGTGATGCAGCACATCAATCGTTCGATACCACACTATTTCGTCTGAGAAAGCTATTGAACGTACACAATGTATTAGTTAATCGTGAAGGCAAGCTATCATTTAATGATGAAATTTGTTGGGTAGACATCCATGCGTTTGACGTACTTGCCGGTAGACTAATCTCCTCATTAAAAAGCAATACAAAGGGTAAAGAAGAGATTAGAACAAGTTTTGATAATATCGCCTGTTTATATAATGGTGATTTCCTTCAAGACGAGGAAGACTATTCTATCGTCATTCAATTTCGTGAGCGTATGCGCTCAAAGTGGTCTCATGTTCTTTCACGGATGGCGGATTATTGGGTGCAGAACCATCAAAGTGAAGATGCGCAATATTGTTTGGAGAAACTGATTTCAGTAAATCCTTTAGCAGAAGAAGCCTATTGCAAATTGATGAGATTACATATGTCCAACGAGCAATTTTCTCAAGCTGCTATTGTGTACGAAGCCTGTAGAAAAATACTGTCGGAGCAGTTAGGTGTTAGTTTGTCCAAAGATACTAAGCTACTATTTAATCAAATAACGTAGAATTTACATCTAAAGCTAAAAAAAACCAATAGAACCATATGCTAGTGACAATCACTTAACAATCAATTGTCTGCGCGTTATTTCATGCTCGACTGACTTTTCTAGGATTTGGGGAGTCGTGTTATTAATACTTTTGAAAAAACTAAAGGAGATATTGTCGTCAAATCTTAACTGCATTCGTTACATGTAACTCAGTGAAATCTGTTTTATACTTCTTCATTATCTATCTGGAATATCCCATAAATACAAAGAATTACTAGCGTATCTTTACTTGTAGTCTTATCGACATAACTGATTATGTGAAGCAATCAATCTCCATAACATCCCTGCAAATATCAGGTGTAAGCTTGATGTAAGTGCGTGTCGCACAAAATCTACGCTTATTCAAAATAATTAGGAGGGTAGATAATGACGATCATAAGAAATTCTTTTTCAAACTTTAAGGTGGGTGGTGCGGCTATACTTGTCGGGATGTTATTTTTGTTTACAGCAGCAACAACTGCATCAGCATTCGATTCGATGTCAGGTTCTGGAAATATAGGCAATCACGACACTAAAATATTCCAAAGCTTAAAAGGACAAATCCTTTCTCAATATAAAAGGGGCAGTAAGGGGCTGGATAAATCGCATGGGAAGGTTAATAAACTCTGCACTAAAGTAGAGGGCAAAGATGAAACTTTGACGGCAATCGAACTATTTCGGAAATATTTCCATGCAGGAGATTATTGTAAATTGCCCCTGTTGAAAGATGCATTGATGCAGGAATATCTTCAAACTAACGGAGTTTTTATTCAAACACAAGATCCAATATTAAAAATTAAAGTAGCTAAAATCACTAAAATTATGGGATTAGCTTATCTTTGGACTAGCGCAGAATCTGAGAGAGTCAGTGGCGGCCCATCAAGCCTCAATGAAATGATTACTGCACTGTTTTATTTCAATACATCATATGAATTGAATCCTGATGATACTCAGACACTGGGTTTTCTATCCAATATACAAATGGCAATTGGAAAGATTCATAGTAACCAGGAGATGATCGAGGAAGGTGCTAGGTTAATTGCATTGTCAATAGATCGCAATCCAGTTTTTGGCTTATTTGGAGTTGCGTTCGGAGAGGTACGGGCACCAGTTAATTCGCCTGTGTTTCAACAAGGGATTGAACATTTTTGGACGTACCAGGATATTTGTATGCAAACAGCGGTAGATCGTAATGACCCCGATTGGGCGCCATACGTTCCCATAGAGGGTGGTGAAAATTGGATTTGTCAAAATACCGAAAACTCACTCCATCGAGTCGAGGCATTTCTACTTATTTTTGGCGATTCACTTTTGAAAGCTGGTGATTTGGATGCAGCCGAGGCGACTTACAAAAATATTGGATATATTACCACAGCTCAAGATTGGAAATATAAGCACATTGTGAAAGATCGTTTGAAAAATCTTGAGGCCCACTACGAGGCATTACAAACACCTGATCCAAGTGATGATCTAGTCCTAATATTTAACTCAAAATATAAATGTTCGGTTTGCCACGAACAATAGTTATTTAAAATAATATGCATGAGATTGGGGTATGTCCTGAGTAAGGGATGTACCCCGAATGGCCTTAATCTAAGCTACTTAATCATGTAAACAGTATTACTATCAGACCTGATATACCCGTGGCGTTTGGGATTTAGGTTCTAAGTGTGTGTCATATTTGCTTCATGGCGAGGCAAAATGACGCGTAATAGTCGTTCTATTGCAAGGAATTTTAACGCCGCCATGGAGCAAATAAGGCATGCAATTAGACCTAAATCTTAATCGCTACGGGTATATTGAGTCGTTACAGTGCACCCATTGCAATGGCAAGCTGAAAAAGTTTTCCATAATTCGATGGATAATTCCCATTATGCCAAATATAAACAGGGTTTCATTCGCCTGTTCCACTTTTTTGAATGCTAACAACAAGCCGATTGTGAAAATTTGGAGCCGCCAAACCGTTTGAATACTATTGGATTCTTGCTACTATGTCAGAACTCCAAATTACCTCTAAAAATAATTTCCCCCATAAACCCTAACTAATTGAAAAAAATCGCATTTGCGCTATAGTGCTAACTCCATGCAAAATCTTAATTTTTGGTCGACGTTAAAGTGCTATCAGAAGGGTTAAAAATGGAACTATTTGCAGCCGATTTGACCGTTAAAACGCCAGAAAACATCCCTGACAGTGCCGTGACAAATCCACCGGAAGTCCGGCTCATTGAAGGCTCAGATCAAAATTACTATGTCTTTTACCGCCATCAATTACTTGCACAATATCAACCGCATGATAACTACTTGCGTAATATGCTTATCGTACAACTGTTTTTGTGCCATAAAGTATCGCAAAAAACACTCTCCCATGTATTTCAATTAACAGTTCCTTACATCAGCAGCCTCGTTGGGCAATACCGGCAATCAGGCAGCGCAGGTATCGAAGACCGTACTGTGGTGCGAATTGGCAACAACCAAAAAATCAAAGGTAAAGTGGCTGACGAAATCGTAAAGCAGCTAACGATCACAACGGGAAATCGGCCAACCTATAGTGCAGTTGGAGAAACAATCCAACAAAAATATGGCGTTCAAGTTAGCCCGCAACGCATTAGTGGTTGGTGGAAAGCCTACCAGCAGGAAAGTCAGGTATTGCAACAAGTCGTCAATGACGCTGAACAATTGGCCTTGCCAATAGAAGAGTGTTCGACGGTAGAAAAGACAGAAAAATCATTTGAGAAAAACCCCAATAACATAGTCAAACCTGCGCAACACACAAATGATGTCAACAGTGAAGATAAATATGACGACACCGAAGATAATGCAACGGTTGGCGGTGATTGGCAAACCAATAACGTTGCCGGTAGCTTCATACTCTACGCCATGTTGAACGAAAGCCAGTTTCTAAAACCCTTCATTAATAACCTGAAAGACAAGCTAACAAAGCATCGGAAAACCGTAGAGCGGGTTATGCTCACCTTATTTTTCATGCATGCGCTGCGGCTAAAAAGTATAGAGCAAACCAAGCACTTAGTCGCTGCCCATTTTGGTCCATTAGTATTAGGCGCATTCTGTCGTCTCCAGAGTTTGCGCTACGCTATCGATGGTATCACCGAACATAAACATTTCGATAAGGCCATAACGCAACACTATCAAAACATCTGTCAATATATTGAGTTGGGTGATGACATCTACTACACAGACGGCCATTTCAGTAATTACTACGGTAAATACGCGATACCCAAGGGATATGATGCGAGAAAGAAGCAGGTCGCCCGTGGTAGGAACACCGTTTATCTCCACAACAGCCTTGGTCATAATATTCTCTCGTTTGAATCACCCACCAACACCACGCTCAGTGTTGATATAGAGACCTTGATTGGTAAAATGAAAACAACCTATGGTGACGTTCAAGGGAAGAACTTATTTTTTGATCGAGGTGGCTTCTCAGCGGACTGTAAGGGAAGAACTTATTTTTTGATCGAGGTGGTTTCTCAGCGGACTGTTTCAAAAAAATCAAAAAATCCGGCATGTTTTTTACAACGTATTTAAAACACAGAAAGAAACTTGCAGAAATAGATGAAGTCTTATTTGAAGAAATTGAAATCAAGATTCATGGTAGCGTGGTCAAAAATCACCTCTATGAAACAGAGCAACAAACGAAAGCATACGGCACATTGCGAACCATTATTTTTCTTGGCAAACAAGGCAAGCAGATCCCCGTGATCAGTACCAATCTCGAATTAAGTGCCGCCGAAATTGTCGCTCGTTTACAAAAGCGATGGGTTGAAGAAAACGGCTTTAAGTACATGGACGAGCATTTCAATATTGATTTATTGACGAGTTATCAAACGGAAGAGGCGCCCGATAAA
>CALZJE010000089.1 GCA_945787715.1 uncultured Ectothiorhodospiraceae bacterium
CAATAATCCGAGTTTTGCCGCGATTTATGGGGGAATATAGCTTATTTGAAGCCCATGAACTTTCATAAAAACATGTATTTGAGTCTTGCGTTAGTCTGCTTACTCGTCTAGAGTAGTCACTTCTTAGGATTAGCTTATATTGCATAAACTAAGCAGTATCGTTTTGTGTAAAACATCAAGTACGCATTTACGCATTGGGAAAAACGATACAATTATTTTTCTAATATGCTCAGCTTCTACAGTTGATTTGTATTAGGTATGTCTACTGTTTGCAATAAATGTTCAGTCGGTTTAAGGGGGAGGGATGAAAGAAAACCAATTCGATATGACCTGTTTGAAAGGTTTTATACTTTTTGGTGTTCTTTGTAGTGCTTCAATCGGCAATGCAGTCGCCGGTATCGCAGAGTCTGTACATAATTTAGGTATTACGGGTACAGGGCCAAGTGCGAACGGTGGAGAACGAAACCAATTTACAGGCACCGCAGAAATTTGCGTTTTTTGCCATACCCCGCATGGCGGTGATTCAAGTGCGTCCGTTCCTTTGTGGAATCGACAATTAAACACCCCTTCTGCATATTCTACTTATGATCAGCTAGGCACCAGTACCTTCGATGCTCGAATGGCTGATGTTGGCTCAGTGTCAATTGGTTGTCTATCGTGCCATGACGGCACCATGGCGATGGATAGTATGATCAACGAACCAGGTTCCGGTTCAACTAATCCAGGCTTCAGCGCTGGTTCATGGCGCGGTGACGACTGGGAGCCAAAAGGTAATGGTAAAGGTGGCTTGCGAACTGGGATAGTGCAAAACCTCGGTACAGATTTAACGAATGACCATCCTGTCGGAATGCAATATGCGGGTGGTGGTTACTCAGCATCTCGCCCTGCGGTTGCTCAGGGCGATACTATTGACCCTGACTTTGCTGAAGCGAATGTTTTGCTCAAAGATGGGCGTTATCTTTGGTGGGTTGATAGAGATTGGCGATCATCTGGCGATGCACAGCGGACTAAGCGTGATGTTATTTTATACACGCGTGATGCGACTAATGGATATCCCGGACAATCTCAGCAAGAACCTTTTGTTGAATGTGCTAGCTGTCATGATCCTCATACAACAGAAAACCCGACATTTTTACGCATTAGCAACACAGAGACACCTAGCGGATTATGTCTAACCTGTCATGTGAAGTAATAGCTCAGTTATCTGATAGGTGATTAATGTTTTTTAAACTCAATGCTACACGTAAACAATCGTTAATTAATATTGTTGCTTTGGCCTTATTGTGCGGTTCAACTGTACAAGCTGCAGAAGCAGCGTCTGAAGTGCAGCAGGCTACAAAAGCAAAATATTTTGCTATTGTTAATGGTGAAACCATTACCTTAAATGAGTTTCAATCTGCGGTTCGCGCCGGCATTCGTAAACGTTTCTATCACGGAAAGGTGCCGCCGGAAGAATTAGCGGCATTTAAAAAAGAAGTATCGCAAACATTAATTGATAGAGTGTTGCTTGTTAAAGAAGCAAAACGACAAAAAATTGTACCTGATGCGAAGTTTGTGAATGAGCAGCTTGGGCTTTATGAAAAGCGCTATGAAAAGCAGGCGTTCTGGAAAAATCACAAGGATCAAATGTTAACGGGTTTAAAGGTTTCTCTTGAGGAAGAGAGTCTTCTTATTGAACTTGAGAAAAAAACTAAGTTAATAGATATGCCATCGCAAGATGCTGCAAACAAATATTACTTGAGCCATCAATCGCTATTTACTACGCCAAAGAAAATGCGAGTATCGTTAATTTTATTAAAAGTTGCACCATCTTCTCCGGCTGATGTTTGGGAAGCGGCTAAACAAGAAGCAGAGCAAGTTATTGAGCGTCTAAAAAAGGGTACGGACTTTTCTCAACTGGCGAGAATACACTCTGGGGATAATTCCGCATCAAAAGGCGGAGACATGGGGTTTATTCACGAAGGAATGCTTGCTCCACCTGCACAAAAAGCATTGAATGAGATGAGTGAAGGTGAAATTAGCTCAGCGATTATGTTGTTACAGGGCATAGCTATTTTACGACTCGAAGAGCGTCAAGAATCAACACTTAATCCGTTTGATATGGTTGCTGAAAGAGCGGCAAAACTATTGCAGCGCCAAACAGCGAAAGATTCCTGGAGTGGCTTAATTGAAAAATTAAGACAAAATGCTTCTGTTGACGTTAATACTGCAGCATTTGAAAGTGATGACAAAGATAAACAGGTTGATTTGGTCGGGAGCTAAAATAATCTGTTTTTTAGGGTAAGCCTGTTTTTAATGGGTAAAGGGGGGGAGTCACGCAGGATGAGCATAGCGTTGTACGCTTGTTTGGTAAACTGCTATCTCCTGGCGAATTCGCCGAATATTTCGTCAATAAAAATTAGATATCACACTGCTTGGATTCTGTGAGTAGTAGCGGAACGTGCGATTTATCTGTTAGGAGTTAGCATTGGGTAGTGCATCTTTTAGTTTTCGACTTGACCTTAATCATTAGGTTCAACTGGCCGGAGGGGAATTTAGTTGAGCCGAAAATTGGGTATTGTAGGGTTGTTTCTTTTGATATTGCTATCTTCCACAAAAGCAATGTCGAACTCCAACCTGCCTGTTCATGTTTACGGAAACTTAGGTTACTACTTTACTTATACTGAATCAGATCAAGGTTCTGTGAGTAATAACACTGTTGGTACCTTGTCTTTAAATGCTGATAGCTATATATGGCGTCCTTGGTTTGCAACATTCAATATTGGTGGCACTACCAGTCTATCTCGTTCGCAAACAAAAACGACAAATAATAACGTCGATATCTTACAAACCCATGGCGAATTATCGCTAATACCCCGCAGTCGTTATCCATTTCGTTTGTCATTTAACACTAATAATAATGTATCAGAATGGGGGGTTATTCCGAGTTTTGGTGAAGAGTATCGCTCTCAATATCTTAATGCGAGACAAAGTGTGATTTTACCTTCGGGTGACAGGCTGGACGCTTGGTACACCTCTAGATCAAGAAACTATTTTGATACAAAGTATTTGGATGATACCGTCGGCGGGAAAATAAAAGTGCGTGGATTGAAATATAACCTATACGCAAATGGAACGTATCAAGAGCGAAAAAGAGAAGGTAGTTCCGATAAAACAAAAAATGCGCTTGCTTCATTGACTCATAATTATTTCCCTACTAGCGATTTTTATATAAAAACATTGCTAAGCAACACGTATTTTAATGATGGAAAAGAATCAGATATCAGTAGTATTTTTCTGAACAGAAAAACAAATACTTCTCAGATGAGCAGTTTTTTTTACTGGCGACCGATATATCGACCCTACACTATGACAGGTGGAATTCGCGCTTATCGCCGCGATTCTGAAATCAGTAATGCTGACGATAATGTGCAAGTAGGGGTTGATGCAAATATTGCTGCCAATTATACGTTAACCCGTCGCACCCGATTGACGGCAACAGCCAATGCATCTGTTTTGCATATGAATCAGACCAGTGATGCACGAAATACCAATCAAAGCCTGTTGTTATCTTATCGCTCTGATAAATGGTTTTACCGAAACATTGGCTACCACTGGTTTGCAAACGCCGGCATCGGCAATCAAGTTAATATTGAATTTGAAAAGACAGAGTTCTCGCAAAATTTGAATGGAAGTATTGGGCATACGGCTCAACGAGTCTGGATAACGGGTAATAGATCTTCCATGAAGTTTAACTTTACTCAATCTGCCCGTGATTCTATATTGTCAGAAGATTTAGAAAACTCTCTTAATATCTCTCATTCTGCTACACTATTCTGGAATGAAGAGTTACGCAAAGGGCGATTTTATACGCAATTGTCTGTTTTAGATTCAAGGAACATCGATGAAGAGACAGAGACTCAAATATTAAATTATCAGCTCTCACGTATTGTGCCTGTTAATCGTTTAAGTCAATGGGGGGCGCACGCATCCTTGCAAAGCTCGCGTCGGTATACCGCCGGAGATAATAATGACTCATTCTGGGGTGGCTTTTTAACCACTGCAAGTGGACGATTGAACTATCAACATGGTCGATTGTTTGGTATATATAAATTAAAGTTTCGTCTGAAGCTAGATGTGTCGAGTACGGCTAATCGAGATGGAGATGATCGCCAGCAGGCAGACCTCGAAGCTCGTATGGGGTATAATATCGGGAAATTAAGTACGGCACTCATCGGGAGAGAAGTTTGGAGTGATACGGGTCTTGGGACCTTCGTCCTTATGTTTCAGTTAAATCGAAGTTTCTAATGGATTAGAATCATTCGGTATTTTTTTGTTTTTGGGTATTTGTTTTTATATGCTTGGTTAAATAAACGGAGAACGTAGTTATGGGAGCCAAAATGGAGCGCACTTCAGTGTGGAAATTCGCCCTGTTGGGAGTGCTAGGTTGGGTGTCGGTGTTTTTAATGCCACAACCAGCGGAAGCAGAGTATGCAGACGTTGTTATTAACAACTACGCAGATGCTGCGGGGATGCGACCTGTTGTATTTCCTCACTGGTATCATCGAATTCGATTTCGCTGTAAGGTTTGTCATGCGGATTTAGGATTTAAATTTAAAGCGGGTGGTAATAAAATTACCATGGCGAAAATTATCGACGGCAAATTCTGCGGAGCTTGCCACAATGGTGAGGTTTCATGGTCTGTAGAAAACTGTGGTATGTGTCACTCAGGCATTCCAGGCACACCAACACATATTAGTGGTAGTACTGTTCAGCGTTTAGTTGCGCCTGCGTACAAAGCCCTACCTCAATAATATTGTCAGTGTAAGATAAAGGAATTTCGTGATGAGAAATATACTAATAGGTATAACTGCAGCGGTAAGCTTGTCTGTCATTGTGCCTGCTGTTAATGCTGAAGAGGCAGCGCCATTGTCATTGGCTGCTACTACGCCAATTACTTCAGCAGAGGTTACCGGTTCGGTGCCTCAAAAGTTGAACGTTTCAAAAGCAAATGTATTTAATCGGCTCTTGAAAAAAATTAAAGATCCTAATGCTGCACCACCCGATGATGGAATCCATGATCGAGCAAATGATGCGGTATTTGCTTTACAGCCACCTAAGGTCGCCTATGAAGGTCTACCAACAACAACTTTTGGTAACCACGTTGATTGGGTTAAAGCGTTAGATGACGGTCTTTTGAATCCTCGTTATGATCGAGTTGATCCAGACGTTGAGCCATTCATAATGGATTTGGATATCGTACGTCCAGTTAAAGCATCTGTACCAGATGTGGTTTTTCCTCACAAGCCACATACACAATGGTTACATTGTTCAAACTGTCATCCTAAGATCTTTATTCCTCAACGTTTAGCTAACACAATCAGTATGTCTGCGATTATTCTTGGACAGAAATGCGGCGTGTGTCATGGTAAGGTCTCTTTTCCACCTGAGACGACATCTTGTAAAAAGTGTCATTCAAAGCCTAAGCCAGCGGATTGGAAGCCACCTTTGAGTCAGGCTACTGTTAAAAATCCTTGGCGTTAAGCATGTCCTTTTTGAGCATGTCTTAATCAAAGGTTTAAAAAAACACCCCTTCACTGGGGTGTTTTTTTAACCTGGAAAGATCAGCTGCTCCTGAGATTAGAGGGCAAACCATGTGGTTGCGCCCGAACTCGTGGACCAATTGATTTTTTTTAGGTT
Source organism: uncultured Ectothiorhodospiraceae bacterium (assembly GCA_945787715.1). Lineage (GTDB taxonomy): Bacteria > Pseudomonadota > Gammaproteobacteria > S012-40 > S012-40 > CALZJE01. The sequence continues at coordinate 5,680 of CALZJE010000089.1, forward strand.
TCAGTGGGAAAGTATTTAAATGACTTTTTCTCATTGATTTTTTTACGCAACTATATAGTTACAGGTATTTGATCGGCCTAACTATCGTTGCCTACTGTTATCTCTAGTGACATGCAGACCCCTGTTGGAGTTGCTATTATTAGATTTATGAATAGTTAATTATTTATGAACGGGTTAAGTAATAAGCTAAAATTGATTATATAAACCAATGTTATGCAACTAAAGTCGCCACCACTGCGTCCGATTCATTACTAAATGGAAGACCGATCAATATAAAAAAGTATCAGCATAAAAAGGCTAATAAAATGCCGATGATCGTAGTCTAAATGGGTTATTGCCTCATGCGAAGGAGTTCTACTTTGTTTTCATCTACCAAAAAATACAGCGCTTTATACAGCGCAGTTATCATTGCCATTTTTAGTTTATCTGCATGTTCTGTTTTAGAGCCCAAGCCAGAAGCGCCTGTTAAATCAGCTGAGCAAATTGCTGCGGAAAAGAAAAAAGCCAAAAAAGCGGCTGAGCAACAAGCATTGGCGGAAGAAGATGTCATTCAAACTGAACCTCCCAAAGCAGTTGAAAAACTTAAAGAGGAAAAAATTCCAGTCGCTGTTCCTGCGCCAGTCGTTGAATCAGTGCCTACCCCAATTGCTAGTGCGAAAAAATTGGATATTCCCACCGAGCCAAATACTTATTTAATTACCGCAGATGAAAAAACTAAAAATCACCCGAACTTCGGAGCGGGTAACAAGCTCGGTTTTTCAGTAAACGGCATTGAAGGTGGTTATGTTATCGCCAAGCGTGGAGAAACAACAACTTTTAAAGTGCGAACGGGTGTTAAACACGATTTTTATTTAACCACCAGCCCTAAAGGTTGGGGTGCCGCAGTTTTCACTGATGGAGTAGAAAATCAATTTACTTATCAGGATGATGTGAAGTTTATACCGAGCGCAGATGCCCCGGATCATCTTTACTACGGTTGCCGAAATCATGACTCCATGGGCGGTAAGATTGTCGTTGTCGATGAAGGTGATGATTTTGCTTCTATCGAAGATAAATTGAAAAAAGAACACGCAGCAAAATTAAAAGAAAATGCACAAAAAGCTGACGTATCAATTGATCCTCAGAAAGTGAATCAAAAAATAGCGTATGTAAAAATGTTGCTTCAGTTTAAAGGTAAAAATTTACCGCCAGCACAATTGCAACAAATTAAGGATAAATTGGCTGAAGCTGAGAAGCAGCAAAAAAGCGGGAATATAACTGCGGCTATGGCTTATGCTAATGAAGCAAACGCACATTTTAACGCCAAAGTTGCAGACTCGGGTCCGACAAAGGAAGAACTGGAAGAAGCAAAAGAAGAGTTTAATGATCAACTGATAACACTCGAAGCGTTTATTGATTCTCACAAGGCAACTTATGATGATTTGAAGAAACGCGACAAGAGCAAATTAGTTGATTATGACCATGATGTGATTGGCGCCATGATTTCTGATGCGCAAAAATCAGCCAAGAAAAATGATTACAAAAGAGCAGGTAAGCTGGTCAAGCAAGCAGAACGAATCGTAACTAAAGCCTTAAATGATATGTATGCCGGGCAAACTGCAGTTGTTTACGATTTGAACTTTGAAACACCACAAGAAGAGTTTGATTACGAGGTTAAACGCTATCTTGGTTATGAAGAATTAATTCCTGTTGCGATTGAAGTGAAAAAACCAAAGGAAAGTTCGATTAAACTTATGCAAACTTATGTTGATAAAGGCCGATTTTTTAAAGAAAAAGCAGAAGAATCTGCGAAAGCCGGAAGGTGGGATGAGGCTTTGGTTGTCATAAAAGATGCAACGAATGAAGTGCGTAGAGGCTTGCGTTTGCTTGGAGTCAGCATGTAACGCAATCAATGCCGTATGATTCATTTTTAGCGTCGTTGGATTGAAAAATTATTTTCCAGTAAAAGCTAACAATTCTCAATAAAAACAGCAATAGGATTTGTAGCTCATGACAATTTGGGGTATGTTAAGTATAAATTCAGGTTACTTTCATATCCCTGATTGTTATATGTTTAAAGATTGTAACAACTTCTTTTAACAATGCATTTTGTAACAGAATAATACTCTGCTTCTTGGCATTGGTTGGTTTAGATAATTTAAAGAGAGATGTTGTATGGGAGGAGTTTCAAAACGTAATCGTTTTGTTAAGTGGTTTTCAGTCATCTTGGGAGGGATGCTGTTTGCCGTGCAAACGATAAACGCTGCAGAAAGTTTTAAACGAGGTGCCTACGAAGAAGCGAAAGGGCACTTTCAATTGCATGGAGATGTCGTATCCATTGCAGAAGATGGGATCCATGATCCCGAAAATGCTGCAGTTAATGCATTGCAACCCCCCGCAGAAGCTATGCTTAATTTCCCTCGTGATGATCGAGGCATTATTAATTGGGTAAAGGCAATTGATGATGGACTGATTAACCCTCGTGCGGGAATAGAGGGGAATGAAAAAATGCATGCGGTGGACTTTGATGTTATTTTCGAAAATACTGCATCAATGCCGTATGTGCGTTTCCCCCACCGACCCCATACAATTTGGTTGACGTGTCAAAACTGTCATCCAAAAATTTTCATTCCACAACGTGGTAGTAACCCCGTAACTATGGCAGCCATTATGGCTGGTGAGTATTGCGGCGTTTGTCACGGTAAGGTTGCATTTCCACCATTTGAGTGTAATAGATGTCACAGGGAACCACGAAAAAGCGTTGGCTTGCGCTTCAAGTAATAGCGCTTGGATTTGCTGTTTTAACAACTGGTTGTGCAACTGTTGAAAAACAGATTGTTCATGAGTCGGTAGCTGAAACAGCAAAAACGTTACGCTATCTTTATACCATCGACAACGTGGTATTAGGTTCCAATGATATTTTTAAACGTATTATAACCGGTGGCGAATCGTACAATCTCACCAAGCCTGTTGCTATTGGTGTTCGTGGTGACACTCTGATTATCTCTGATGCCGGTAGCTTGTGGCAAGATCTTGGAATCACTATTAGTGATCCTGTTTCAGCAATCGGTAAGGCAGGTATTCGTGAAAATGAATCAGGCTTTGGTGCGCTCTATAAGTACAATTTAAAGACAGGTCATTTCGAAGATCTTCCTGGAGCAGGTGATATTATTCAAGGCCAGATTAGCGATATTTATATTGATAAAGACATGTCATTTTATGTGACTGATGTTGAAGCTAAGCGAGTTTTGCATTTCTCCGCTGATGGTGATTTGATTCGTGAATTTAAAAATGCCCCCAATATTTTTAGCCCCATCGCTATCACATTGGATGATGCTCGCCAGGAGTTAATCATCGCCGATGAAACCTATTCACATTTGGTTGCTTTTGACTTAAAGAGCCAAGATCCTATCTATGGCATAGGGAGCCGTGGTGAAGGCCCGGGGAAATTCCGAATTATCACTGATATGATAGCGATTCCAGACGGGTTTGCTGTTAGTGATCGTATAGAACTACGTGTCCAGATTTTCGATAGAAAAGGTGAGTATATCGCGGACTTTGGTCGGGGGGATATCATGTTCCCAACTGCACTAGCTGTTGATCCAGATGGGCGTATCTATGTTGCAGATAAAGCAGATAGTACGATCAAGGTCTACAAAGTCGGCAAATTAGTTGATGTTGTTGGGCGTAATGGATATGGAGCTGGAGAATTTCGACACATTAGTGATATGAAAGTATTAGGCAATAATCTGTTTGTCGTTGATAGTTTAAATAGTCGGATTCAGGTATTTGAATTTGTGCCAGAAGCGAAAAGTGTAGCGCTTTTAAATTGAACGAATGAGTGCCATGAATTTCAGGCGGCAGTGCGCCACTATTGTTGTCTTATTGTTTTTAACAGGTTGTGCTCAAACAAAATATCGTTTTGAATATCACAAACCAATTACTAATCCAGGGGCTGACATTGTTTGGCCGCAAGAACCAGATATACCGCGGTATCAATTTGTTGGCGATATACGTGGCGAAAACAATTTTAAAGAGATTGAAGGTTCGGCAGGCATAATTCGCCAAGGCGCGAACTGGTTAGGCCGATTAATTTTTGGAGAAGAAGCACCTCGGTTACTTTATCGACCTCAAAGTGGTGCGATAGATAGTAAAAACCAACGACTCTATATTACTGACGTTGGATTAAAAGCCGTCTATGTGTTCGACTTGGTCAATGGTAATGTAGATGTCTGGGAAGGCATTAGTAGTGACCAGCATTTTATTGCGCCGATCGCAATAACGTTGATCAGTGAAGAAAGACTACTAGTCACTGATTCGGAATTGGGCTTAATTGCTCAATTCGATAAAGAAGGGAACTACCAAAAGCAGTTTGGTGATAAGAAGTTAATAAGGCCAACTGGGATTACGTATGATGCAGCACACAAACGTGTATTTATTGCAGATAGCGCAGCGCATAGCGTCGAAGTGTTTGCAGAAGAAGGTAAATGGTTATTTACCATTGGTGGTAAGGGTGAGGTTGACGGAAAATTAAACTCTCCAACATTTTTAACATTTGCGAAGAATAAACTTTTTGTTGCAGATACTTTAAATGCGCGAGTTCAGAGTTTCGACTTTGATGGTAAATGGTTAAGTAGTTTTGGCAGGCGTGGTATGTCTGTCGGTGATTTACCCAGACCTAAAGGCATTGCAGTAGATTCAGAAGGGCATATCTACGTGGTAGAGTCTTATTACGATTTTTTACTTGTTTTTAATGAACAAGGGCAAGGGCTTTTACCGATCGGGGGAACTGGCAAAAAACCTGGGCAGTTTTATCTTCCCACGGGGGTATGGGTAGACGATACTGATAAGGTATATGTTGCAGATATGTTTAATAGTCGAGTATCAGTTTTTCAATATCTAAAACAAAATTCGACAATATTGGGAGGTGCTACACCAAAAGCTTCGGTACTTAAAAGTGAGCCGTAGAATTTGGGTAGTGAGATTTATCGGAAAGTAACTCTTCAGCTATATTTAGAAAAATGAACCCGTAATTGTTCGGATAAGTATGGAGTGAGCTGAATTGATACATTAAAAAAGATTTTATGAAAAGACTATTTATAACAACTCTTTTGTCGGCATTATCTGTAGGCACTGCATTTGCCGCTAGTGATATGGCCAATGGTCGTATTTCTGATATTATCAACACCAAGCATAATTTTGCGGCAGGTGTTGAGCCAATACTTCCTGGCTCTGACACACGCAAAGTTTCTGCTATTTCTGAAAAACAGCTCTGTGTTTTTTGTCATACACCACATGGTGATCGAAAAAATACACCAGGTGATCTTGGTAATTCAGGCCCGTTCGCAACATCCAAGCCCTTTCTTTGGAATAGGCAAGACTCTGTTCAAACCTATACCATGTACTCTTCCTCATCCCTAAATATACCTGTCAATGGCCAAGCGCCTGGTCTGGGTTCGAAGATGTGTCTCTCCTGTCACGATGGCACAGTTGCTGTTGGTCAGGTTAACGTATTGAATAGTAGTCTTAATCAAACAATTGCAATGCAGGGCGCTGGTCAATCTAGCGGTAAATTGGCTGAAGGTACTGACGGATATACTTCCAACCTAGGTGTTGATTTATCTAATGACCATCCAGTTGGTTTTGTTTACAACACCACGCTGGCAGATGCCGATGGTGAATTGGTTGATCCAGACGCTGGAGAAGGCAGCCATATCGGTATTCGTGTTGGCTCTGGTGTAGCAGCATTTAACCAAGAAAGGCAGAAAGCAGGCATATTAACAGATGGCGACCCATCAACTGCTGAACCTACAACTGCTTCAACACGAATTTCAGTTCCGTTAGAATCTAACGCGGCTTCGTTTAATAAAGCAATTAAAACTGATTATGTGTCTATTAGTGCCTCCGGTTCTGTTGAGTGTACTAGTTGTCACGATCCACATATTCGCAGCACTGATTTTTCTGAAAATATTAAATTTTTACGTTTGCATCGTTTTCAAAAGAGCAATCCTACCGGGTCGTTTGATAAAGATAACGATATAAACTGTTTGGCATGTCATAAAAAAGAAGGTTGGGTTGATTCTGTTCATGCTTCTCAATCTTCAGCGAACCATATTTATTCTGTCAGTGAGAGTGCCAAGCGTGAAATTCCGACGGACACACAAGTATGGGAAACATCTTGTAATGCCTGTCATGATCCACACTCAGTCAATAATGCACGTCATTTGATGCGTCAAAGTATTGATACTGGCGCGCCAGATCATGATATTGATAAAACTTGTTACGAGTGTCATGGCGGCGCGAGTACCAGTGTATTGGATACACCAAGTAGTCTAAAAGATATCGAATCATTGGGTGGGCATAGCACATTCGATTTTAATAACAACAAGGACGATCATCAGATAACAAATGGTGATTTTGAGGAGTCTCAAGTGTCGTTACAGGAGCGCCATGTGACATGCACTGATTGCCATAATCCGCATCGGGCAGCTAAATTCTCAGCGCATGATTTGACAGGCCTTTCAACTCAATCGACACATGATCACACATCAACTGCATCTGTGCCTCATTCAAATATTGCATCGGGTTCATTAAGAGGCGCTTCAGGCGTTGAGCCCATTTACGGCACTGATGTGTTTTCCGATCCCTATAGCGCGATATCTGATATTACCTACACGACATTGAAGGG
>CALZJE010000090.1 GCA_945787715.1 uncultured Ectothiorhodospiraceae bacterium
GTGTGGGTAAGTCTGAATTGTTTGCTCCGAAATTATGGTTGTTTGTTGTGCCAGTTTTAATCCAGTCAAATACAAAATTTTGCAATTCAATATCCGTTTTTATTGCTTGTTGTGTTGCAATAGCATCCACCAGATTGTCGCCACTTGCTGTTACTGTTCCCTGATAATCCCAGCTATGGCAGCTACTACACATCCAAGATTCACTTTTATTCTCTGGAATGAAGCCTCTATCGTCATTCCACATAGGGTTTGCAGTAGCAGGCAAAGTTACTATTGTGCTTTGTTTTTTTTCCAAGAACCAATTATCATAAAGCCTAGCCCCTCTTGCCACACTTGCTGTTAAATAACTGGGATTCGCATTTGTAGAAGCAATGTTGACACTATGCTTTAGAATATCACTCGCTTGCTCCAATGAAAAACCAGGGTAATTATTGAATTGAGTAACCATGTTACTGCCGGGATGTCCAAATTGAATGGTGTGTATAAACGCTTCTGGATTTACTGTAGATAGGTAACCTAAATCTGCTCTTGAGAGAGTTGTTCCATTAATACCGTGGCAGGTTTTACATGCCCCAACTTCTGTACTTTCGTAAATTGTTTTACCAGAAGTTGCATCACCGTTTGTTTTTGCGGATTGATAAATGGACTTAGAAGCAGGGATGCCGGAGCTGTTATCTAAAATAAAATCTGCAATATCGTTGATATCTTCAATAGCAAGATATTTACTGAAGGTATGATCTTGAATGCCAGTAATGCCGTTTGAGATGAGTGATATTAATATGTTTTTATCGTTTTGCAGCGTACCTAATGAATACAAACCAGCTATACCTGAATAAAAATCAAGTTGAGTGTTGTTAAGCGCACCCTCCGCACCATCATAATCCCAACCATGACACGCACTGCAACGCCATGTTCCTTTGTCGCTTACAATGCTTGTGTCACTTGTTCCCTCAGAGGCTACCCATTGCTTATTTCTAAAATCGGGAGGTGTTGTTGTTTTTACGCCTTTTACATTCCACCATTTATCAAATAGTAGAGCACCACGCTTTATATTCGGAATTAATTTCTGCTGCGTGTGACCAAGTATATCAATAGCTGCATTTAGTGAATTAAGTAAGAAATCATCCGCTAGATAGAGGCCATTCATGGTTGTTCCAGGTTTACCAAAGCGAACGGTATGGATAAATCCCCATGGATTTTCTAATGCAAAATTATTGAGGAATTTGTTTGGTAAATTTACAATATTGTTATCAAGTAAATCTCTTAATTTACCATCCAAGCCGTGACACATACTACAAAGCGCTGTGTCATTTTCGTATAAAGATTTTCCATTGATTGTATTGGGATTGGTTGCGTAGTGACTCGTATCGTTTATTGAATTGTAAACGGCATTGTTTGTCAGAGTTTCGTTTCGCATGGTCATTATAAATTTTGTAAGCGCGTAATATTCTTCATCACTAAAAAAGCTATTACTAAAGCCGTGATTTTCTGTCTCTTTAATGTATGAGTAAACATTGTCTGCAGTTTGCATAGAAACTGCTGCTTTTGTTGATCCCACTATTCCAGGAAACCCAGTGGCAAATGGTCCACTACCAAAGTCTCCATCTTTTCCTCGATAATCCCATCCATGGCAAGAAGAACATCTCCATGTTTGCGGCCCATTTTGACCTGTGTTACTCGATGGCCATAACGGATGTGAACTATTTTCACCGGGAGAGGGTGACGTATTAGAGGCAAGCCACCAACTATCGTAAAGTTGGGCGCCTTTTTCAACGGCGGTTTTGGTTAAGGCGTCATAGCTTTTGATGTCAAAATTACTTGTGGGGATTTTTGTGTTATTTGCACCAGCATTAACGAATGCCCAAACATCTTGTGCATCACTATTGATTAAGCCTGATGGCATCAAAGAACCCGGAGCACCAAAGCGAATGTTGTGTAAAAATCTTCCTGCATCGTTTTGGGCAATATCAACTAATTGAGATACTGAAGATTTATGGCAACCGATGTTGGCGCATGATAAGCGTGCTGACGCTGAGGCTTCGAATATGTTTTGCCCGTTACTAATGTCACCAAGTAAAACATCGATAGAGTCATTAAGAACAACTTCAAAAATAAAACGGGTTAAATCATACAGGTCTTGTTCATTGAGTTTTTGTTCTTCGTCATAAAATTCGTGAGCATATGTTTTACCTTCTAACTCTATTTCACTCTTGGCAATCTTGGAGTAAATAAATTCTCTTGTGTATGATGGCCTTTTATTGTCGATGCCTTTAAAGCCAGTGTATCGATCAGAGGTAATTGAATATGCGCCTTTGTCGCCTTTATAATCCCATCCGTGGCACTCTTTGCATCGCCACTGCCCGCCGCCATTTCCAAAGTTATTGAATGGCTGTCCGCTGCTATCTTGCGCAATTTTTTGCCAAATAGGATTTATCCCACTCGGAGGAGCGATCCTTCCTTTTTCTAGCCACCAGGTATCGTATAGTCTGCCACCACGTAATATGTCTGCAAATTCGTATTTACTCGGATTATAATCGAGCGCGCTATTTTCAGGGGTTGAAAACTGTTCAGTGCATCCCAAGATGCTTATACAAGCAAGGACGGACAATACTAATTTCAAAGAGGTTGTCTGAATTCGCATGTGTAGGAGTGATATCGTATGTGGGGGACCGACCGTGTTGCTGCTATACCTTTATATACATATATAATCGTCAAAAAAATAAAAAAGTTGATTATGAAAGAGGGGATATCAAGAAGAGAAAATTGGATGTTATTTGTGTTTGCCGAGTACAATGAAAAATTAAGAGAATTAAAGCGCTAAACGCCTTGAAACATAGAGTCTTTTCTCCTATTATACGCCTGCAAGAGATACTAGATTTTCTGCTTATTTGGAATTTAATGATGAAAACGAGCGCAATTATGCTTTAAATCAATCAGTTAGCGTAGGCTGTTAAATTAAATAGCCTAGGTCCTTGCTCGTTTTTTGAGTTGAGCAACGGTATAAGAATTTTAAAAAAGTGGGCCATTGGCCCACTTTTTGTTTGCAGGGTAGGCATGAGTAAACAAGGTAATTTAGAAGCGCTAATAGAACCTATTGTTAGTTCAATGGACTATGAACTTGTTGGGATTGAATTTTTATCCCAAGGGCGGCATTCAATACTTCGACTATATATTGATAAAGAAGGCGGTATCAATGTAGATGACTGTAGCCAAGTAAGCGGCCAAGTGAGTGCAATGTTGGATGTAGAAGATCCAATTAAAGGTGAATACAGCTTGGAAGTTTCATCACCAGGGTTGGATAGGCCATTATTTACACTAGCGCAATATGAAAGATTTAAAGGGCAAAAGTGCACAATACGTACAAAAATGCCTGTGGATGGACAACGAAAGTTTACGGGGACTATTCAATCAACCACTGAAGATTCAGTTCTATTAGAGGTTGATGGAAAATTATCTACTTTGTCTTTCAATATGATTGATAAAGCAAACATAGTACCTGAATTTTAAGTGTTAAGTTCTTTGGAGACTGTAATAGATGAGTAAGGAAATATTGCTTGTAGTCGATGCTGTTTCGAACGAAAAAGGGGTCGAAAAAGGAATAATTTTCGAAGCGATAGAAGTTGCTTTAGCAACTGCTACTCGTAAAAAATATAGTGAAGATATCGATGTTAGAGTTTCCATAGATCGTGATACAGGTGATTACGATACTTTTCGACGTTGGTTGGTAATGGATTTGGATGATGAAACGTTCGAAGCTCCCAGTCGTCAATTGTTATTACCTGCAGCGAAGCTACAAAATCCAGAAGTGGAAGTTGGTGAGTACATTGAACAGCCCATTGAATCTATAGCTTTTGGACGGATTGCAGCGCAAACAGCAAAACAAGTCATCGTTCAGAAAGTGAGAGAAGCAGAAAGAGCACAAGTTGTTGAAGCATTTCTGGAACGCCAGGGTGAACTCATAAGCGGCGTGGTTAAGCGGGTAGAAAAAGGAAATGTTTATATCGATCTCGGCAGAAATGCTGAGGGTGTCATTATCCGTGAAGATCTTATCCCAAGAGAATCGCTTCGACCTGGAGACCGAGTTCGAGGTTATCTGCGTGAAGTTAATAGTGAAGTGCGTGGGCCACAAATTTTTATTAGCCGAGTAGCACCTGAGCTGGTGGTCGAATTATTCAAACTCGAAGTCCCTGAGGTTGGCGATGGCTTAATCGATATTGTACACGCAGCTCGTGATCCTGGTTTAAGAGCAAAAATTGCGGTTAAAGCTAATGATCCGAGAATCGATCCGGTTGGTGCCTGTGTTGGGATGCGTGGTTCTCGTGTACAGGCTGTTTCCAATGAGCTTGGTGGAGAACGTGTAGATATTATTGTTTACAATGAAAACCCCGCACAGTTTGTTGTTAACGCAATGTCCCCAGCGGAAGTCGTCTCCATTGTTGTTGATGAAGATAAAAATTCAATGGACGTTGCTGTTGCGGATGATCAATTATCCCAAGCCATAGGTCGTGGTGGACAAAATGTAAGATTAGCCAGTGAGCTTACTGGTTGGGAAATTAATGTCATGACTGTCGCTCAAGCAGATGAGAAAAATGAATCTGAAACGTCTACCTTGAGAGACATATTTACTAAACAACTTGATGTTGATGAAGAAGTGGCAAATATACTTGTTGAAGAAGGTTTTTCATCAATGGAAGAACTCGCTTATGTTCCTAAGCAAGAAATGCTGGGCATTGAAGAGTTTGACGAAGATATGGTTGATGAGTTGAGGCAACGTGCAAGTGATTTTCTGCTAACTAAAGCAATAGCGGAAGAAGAAATAAGTGAAAAAGGGCCAGAGCAAGATCTCCTTGATATGGAAGGCATGACTGAAGAGTTAGCCATCCAATTAGCTAAACATAGTATAAAAAGTATGGAAGATTTAGCAGAGCAAGCTGTGGATGAACTTGTTGAACTCGTTGGTGTGAGTGATGAAAAAGCCGCCAATCTGATCATGAAAGCAAGAGAGCCCTGGTTCAGTGCGGAAGAGCAGTAAGGAATATAAAGCGAGGAATAACTATGTCAGAAGTAACGGTAAAAGAGTTTGCAGATGTCGTCGGCATACCTGTAGATCGATTGATTTCGCAATTAAGCGACGCAGGTTTAGCAGCGAAAGCTTCTGACGAAACGATTACCGATGACGAAAAAGTGAAATTGCTATCATACCTCAGAGGTATACATGGCAAAGATAGCCCTGAATCATCACCAAAACGCATCACTTTAAAACGCAAATCTGTTAGCGAAATTAAACAGAAGGCCTCAACAAGTGGTGGTATTGGGCAGGGTAAATCCAGTCCTCGTACAATAACGGTAGAAGTACGGAAACGTCGCACTTATGTTAAGCGAAGCGAAACAACTGTTAATGAAGAAGATAAGGCATTAACTGAAGCTACTGAGCAAATAAAACTCAGACGTGAGCAAGAAAAAGCAGCTGAAGATACCAAACGTAATGAGATTGAAGCGAAAAAAGTAGAAGAGGCACGTGCTGCTGAAGAAGCAACAAAGCGTGAATCTGAGAAGCTTGAAGAGCAACAGCGCCAAAAAGAATTGGCAGCGCAAAAAACTAAAGTTCAAGAAAAGCAAGCAGTTGCTGAAACCCCAGAAATTATTGCTCAAAAGCAAGCTGAAGCTAGCCAAGTCGCCGCTACAAGAGAAGACAAAGGCGCAAGTAAAAAGCGCAAGCCGAAAGGCAAAGCAGGTAGTGAAAGTGCCGGTGCTGCACGTGGTGGACGTAAAGAATTACACGTCTCCCATGGGAAAGCAGGTAAACGCAAAAAGAAAGGTAAGCAAGGGCGAGTTTCTCATGACGCTGGAAGCAGCACTCCCCAGCAGCATGGTTTCGAAATGCCAGTTGGTCCAATTGTTCGAGAAGTTGCAATACCCGAAACCATCACAGTTGCAGAACTTGCTGCCAAAATGTCAATTAAAGCTGCTGAGATTATCAAGGTTTTAATGAAGCTTGGAACCATGGCAACAATTAACCAGGTACTTGATCAAGATACTGCAACAATCATTGTTGAAGATATGGGGCATAAGGTTAAGCATCTTAGTGAAAATGCGCTGGAAGATGAGTTAACTCAAACATCTCATAACGAAGGTGAAAAGATTTCGCGCGCTCCTGTTGTCACAGTCATGGGGCATGTTGACCACGGTAAAACTTCATTACTCGATTATATTCGTCGTGCCAAGGTAGCTGCTGGTGAATCCGGTGGTATTACTCAGCACATTGGTGCATATCATGTAGAAACGGATCGAGGTATGGTTACTTTCCTTGATACTCCGGGTCACTCCGCATTTACTTCCATGCGAGCGCGTGGTGCAAAATTGACAGATATTGTCATACTTGTTGTTGCTGCCGATGACGGCGTTATGCCGCAAACTAAAGAAGCGATTCAACATGCGCGTGCTGCTGAAGTACCATTAATTATTGCAGTTAATAAGATAGATAAAGAAGCTGCAGATCCTGATCGTGTGAAAAACGAATTGTCACAAGAAAACGTTATTCCTGAAGACTGGGGTGGCGATACTATGTTTATGCACGTTTCTGCTAAAACTGGCGAAGGTATTGATGAATTACTTGAAGCTGTGTTGTTGCAATCAGAAGTTCTTGAACTTGGAGCGGTTGCCACAGGCCCCGCAAAAGGAATAGTTGTTGAGTCACGAATGGATCATGGTCGTGGTTCTGTTGCAACCTTGCTTGTTCAGTCTGGTGAATTGAAAAAAGGCGATATCATATTAGCGGGCCAGGAATTTGGTCGTATTCGTGCGCTGCTGGATGAAAATGGCAAGCCTATTAACAGCGCTGGTCCTTCGATCCCCGTTGAGATACTTGGCCTTTCTGGTACTCCAAATGCTGGAGACGAAGCGATTGTCGTAGCAAGTGAGAAAAAAGCACGTGAAATTGCTCTGTTCCGTCAAGGTAAATATCGTGAGGTTAAACTGGCGAAGCAGCAAGCAGCCAAGCTTGAAAATCTATTTACTCACATGGAAGAAGGCAATGTAGCGACTGTTAATATAGTACTTAAAACTGACGTACGTGGTTCGCTGGAAGCACTTACTGATGCCTTGGTAGGTCTTTCTACCGATGAAGTGCGAGTGAAAATTGTGGCAAGTGGCGTTGGCGGTATTAATGAGTCTGATGCTAATCTTGCTCTCGCATCTAATGCCATAGTTGTTGGCTTTAACGTTCGTGCTGATGCATCTGCCCGTCGTCTTATTGAAGAAGAAGAGATAGATCTTCACTATTACAGTGTAATCTATGATGTCATAGATGAAGTTAAATCTGCCATGAGCGGTAAGCTAGCACCAGAATATAAAGAAATGATCATCGGGCTTGCGGAAGTGCGTGATGTATTCCGTTCACCAAAAATTGGTGCTATCGCAGGGTGTATGGTCACTGAAGGTACCGTAAAGCGTAATAATCCGATTCGTGTACTACGTGACAACATTGTTATATACGAAGGTGAATTAGAATCCCTACGTCGATTTAAAGATGATGTAAACGAAGTTAAGAATGGTGTTGAGTGTGGTATTGGTGTTAAGAACTACAATGACGTTAAACCTGGCGACCAAATCGAAGTTTATGACAGAGTCAAAGTTGAGCGCCAAGTCTAACCTAGATTCCGTAGTTAAACGCGGACAGTTGACGTAAATACCGATTATGAAATACTTTTTATATCAAATTGATATTACCCATTTAGCATATAGCTGCACCCTGTATTGCACGCCCTCTTGCACTGCCTTGCTATATAAAAAGTTATTCAAAGGGATTGACCCTTTAAGAAACTTTTTATTACGCAATCCAGTGCAATATGACGCACACTACAGGATGCCCAACTACGGATTCTAGGTTAATGAGCAGTAATGAAGTTAGTAGTCGTAGTCGTCGCGTTGGAGAGCAAATCCAGCGCGAACTTGCTGAATTAATTCAGCATGAAGTTAAAGACCCTCGCGTTAAATGGGTAACAATTTCTGCGGTAAGAGTTACCAAAGATTTTTCTCATGCCACTGTATTTTTCACTGTTCTTGGGAATTACGAAGAAACGGTGGATGAAGATGTGATTACCGGACTTGATAAAGCATCGGGTTTTCTTAGAAGAGAATTAGCTCACCGTATGAAGCTAAGAATAACTCCTCAGTTACATTTCAAATATGATGCCAGCTCTATTAAAGGTGATAAGCTCGCCGGATTAATAGACGCGGCTGTCGCTTCAGATAAAAAATAACAATGGAGTAATTTAGCGTGGGCCGTCATCGTAGAAACCGCGGTAGAAAAATTAATGGAATTTTATTGCTGGATAAGCCATTAGGCATCAGTTCCAATGAGGCGTTGCAAAGTGTAAAACGCATGTATAACGCACAAAAAGCAGGACATACTGGTAGTTTAGATCCTTTAGCGACTGGTTTACTGCCAATATGTTTTGGTGAAGCCACAAAATTATCCGCTTTTTTACTAGATGCAGATAAAAGTTATCTTACTGAATGTACATTAGGTGAAAAAACCAGCTCTGGCGATGCGGAAGGTGATGTGATTAAAACTCGCCCGGTTGAAGAATATTCAGAAGCTCAAATCAGAGAAGTTTTGGATACATTTGTTGGTACTATCGATCAATTACCTCCCATGCATTCAGCATTAAAGAAAGATGGTCAACCACTTTATAAATTGGCACGACAAGGTATTGAGATTGAGAGAGAGACCCGGCCAATCACTATTTATAAAATTGACTTAGTATCTTTCTCAGGGAATAAACTTGTTATTGATGTTTACTGCTCCAAAGGGACTTACATCAGAACGCTTGCTGATGATATTGGTGAAAAATTGGGTTGCGGAGCCTACGTATCATCTCTTAGACGTAATACGGTGGGTGTGTTTGATATTGAAGATTCAATTAGCCTATCTAAGGTTGAATCTCTTCGGGATGAAAAAGCATTTGCCGCCATGGATGAATTAATTATTCCTATGGAAGAAGCGTTAACTAATTGGCCCAGTATTGAGCTATCCGAAGATGCTGCTCACTATTTAATTCAAGGGCAACCGGTATTGGTTCCTAAAGCACCAACCAACGGGTTGGTTCGTTTGTTCAGAAATCAAGGTGACTTCTTGGGGGTTGGGCAAATTCAAGATGATGGCTTGGTAGCACCAAAACGGTTACTAAGCATGATTTAACAAGGCTAACCTAGAAATATCAGTTGGCCACCACTTCTCATCTAGAATCTCTCGCTCAACTGATCTTTCTCGGTTTAACGGTTTTTGACGCTAAATCGTTATAATTCGTTAGTTTTTTATGTAGATTGACTTGTTCCAAGCTACGTGTACAGGTAAGATACGCGCAGCCGAAACACGGTAAAATTAGGAGTGAAAAATGGCATTAGATAATGCAGCTATATCAAAAATTGTAGGTGATTTCCAAACTAAACCTGGTGATACAGGTTCTCCAGAGGTTCAGGTTGCGCTTTTATCAGCGAAAATCGAAGACCTGTCTGGTCATTTTAAAACACATATCCATGATCATCATTCGCGTCAAGGTTTGTTGAGAATGGTAAGCTCACGTCGTAAATTATTGGATTACTTGAAGGGTAAAAATGTAGAACGTTACCGCTCGTTGATTTCAAGACTCGGTCTACGTAAGTAAATAATCCCGATATAAGGACAATATAGTGACCCTCATTAGTAAAAGCTTTCAATACGGCAATCACACCGTCAAATTAGAGACAGGTGAAGTTGCCCGTCAAGCTACCGGCGCAGTTATAGTAAGTATGGGTGATACCGTAGTTATGGTAACTTGTGTAGCTAAAAAAGATGCGGAAGAAGGGCGAGATTTTTTTCCGTTGACTGTCAACTATCAAGAGAAAACATATGCTGCAGGTAAAATACCTGGTGGATTCTTTAAACGTGAGGGTAGACCAAGCGAAAAAGAGACGTTAACTTCTCGTTTAATCGACAGACCTTTACGTCCACTATTTCCAAAAGCTTTTACCAACGAAGTGCAAGTAATTGCAACTGTCATGTCATTGGATTCAGATATTGATCCTGATATCGCAGCGATTATTGGGGCTTCTGCTTCAGTAGCAATTACTGGTGTTCCTTTTGAGGGTCCTATTGGTGCTGCACGTGTGGGTTATAAAGATGGCGAATTTCTTTTAAATCCAAACATCTCTGAACTTGCTTCATCGGATCTTGATCTGGTTGTTGCAGGTACGAATGACGCAGTACTCATGGTTGAATCTGAAGCTAACATGCTTTCTGAAAGTGTGATGCTCGATGCGGTTATGTATGGCCACGAGCAAATGCAAGTTGTTATCAACGCAATTAATGAACTTGCCGCTGAAGTCAACAATCCGAGCTGGGGTTGGACTGCACCTGAAAAAGATACGGCACTTGAAGATGCAGTAAAGGCACAAGTAGGTTCTGCAGTTGCTGAAGCGTATCAGATTCAAGACAAGTTAGTTCGCCAGGATCAATTATCTGAAATTCGTAGTGCTGCTGTTGGCGCATTAGCATCAACGGAAGAGAATGATTCAGGATGGTCGGCAAATGACGTGAAAGGCATGATCAGCAGTATAGAAAAAGCAGCTGTTCGCGGGCAAATTATCGCCGGTAAGCCACGAATCGATGGGCGTGATAACGACACTGTTCGTCCTATCAGCATTAAAACAGGTATTCTTCCACGTACACATGGGTCAGCTTTATTCACTCGAGGCGAAACCCAAGCGATTGTTGTGACAACACTCGGTACGGAGCGCGATGCTCAAACTATCGACGCAATCAGCGGCGAATACCGCGATTCATTTATGCTTCACTATAATTTTCCTCCATTCTGTGTTGGTGAGACTGGTTTTGTCGGTTCACCAAAACGTCGTGAAATTGGTCATGGTCGATTGGCGAAGCGTGGCGTAGCAGCAGCTATGCCTGATATGACAACTTATCCATACACAGTGCGTATTGTTTCTGAAATCACTGAATCAAATGGCTCCAGCTCAATGGCATCGGTTTGTGGTAGCAGCTTGGCTCTAATGGATGCTGGCGTTCCCATCAAAGCACCTGTTGCGGGTATTGCAATGGGCTTGATCAAAGAACCTTCTGGATTTGCGGTGCTTAGCGATATCCTAGGTGATGAAGATCATTTAGGCGACATGGATTTTAAAGTGGCAGGTACTGTTGAAGGTATCACTGCACTACAAATGGATATTAAGATTACCGGTATCACTAAAGAAATTATGCAAGTTGCACTTGAAAAAGCGAAAAAAGGTCGTTTGCATATTCTTGGTGAAATGAACAAGGTAATTAGTGAGCCAAATAAAGAACTATCGGAATTTGCGCCACGTTATATCACATTACAAATTAATCCAGACCGTATTCGTGATGTGATTGGTAAAGGTGGTGCTACTATCCGCGCTATTACTGAAGAAACAGGTACAAGCATAGATATCACTGATGATGGTGTTATTAAAATTGCTTCTGTTGATAAAGAAGCGGGTATTGCAGCGAAAAAACGTGTTGAAGAATTAACATCAGATGTTGAAGTAGGTAAGATCTATGATGGTAAAGTTTCCAAAATCATGGATTTTGGTGCTTTTGTCACGATTCTTCCTGGTCGTGATGGGCTTGTACATATTTCTCAGATCTCTGAAGAGCGTGTTGAAAATGTATCTGACAAACTATCGCAAGGTGATGTTATTCGCGTTAAGGTACTTGAGATTGATAAGCAAGGCCGAATTCGTTTGAGCATGAAAGCTGTCGATGCTGAATAAATAATATTCCATCGATAAAAAAACCGCAGCTTAGACTGCGGTTTTTTTT
>CALZJE010000091.1 GCA_945787715.1 uncultured Ectothiorhodospiraceae bacterium
GTAAGGCCACCGCCACAGGCTTGTAGTAGAACAACTAGCAGAACGACACTACTGACAAGAACAATGATTCGTTGGATTTTTTGCATTTTGCTTTTCAATTAAATTTCGCTATTGTTTTTATTATATTTGAAGAAATTTTTTAACCTGTGATCTACTTCACATGTCTAATCATGATGTGATGGGTATTATGGGTATATCGTTTTTGGAATTGCGCAAATTATATTCTAAAAATCACTTGAAAACAAAGAACTGTTAATTACTACACCCAATTTGTTATTTATTTTTTTTACTCTATACTAGCGACTTTGTGAAATAAAAATCAGAATCCCAATGACTAATAAATACTATTACCTTCGATTTTTCTTATTAATATCAAGTATCTGTTTTAGTACTTCATTATATGCGACTGAAATGGAAAAACGTGGCCTGAACTGGACTGGCCCTTCCCTTACAACCCCAAATACACTCTTATTGGGTCAATACAGGGCTGTCGTTATTGGAAATACACATTATCAAGATAAAAATAATGTCTGGAAAAACCTGAGTACTCCGCTAAATGACGCTGAAACCGTAGCTGCTCTTTTGCAAAATGATTATGGCTTCAGCGATGTTACCGTACTAAAAAATGCCGGACGCAAAGAAATATTAGGTGAGTTTAAAAAATTATCAAATCGGGTAGAACCTAACGACAATGTTATGGTTTATTATGCCGGCCATGGTCACCTGGATGCTGACGAAAAACGTGGCTACTGGATACCCACTGATGGCCAAGGTTATGATGACACAACGTTTATTCGCAACTCTACAATTCGCGATGAAATTAATATTATTGCCGAAAAAACTCAGCATACCTTGCTCGTCTCTGACTCATGCTTTAGTGGCTCATTGTTGCGTGGTGGTAATAGGGGGCCGAGTTCAATGGAGTTATCACAAAGTTATTACATTAAAGTGGGTAACAAGAAAAGTGTGCAAGTATTGACCGCTGGTGGTAGCGAATATGTTGATGATAACTATCGTGATTCAGGACATTCCCCATTTACCTATTTTTTAGTGAATGAATTAAAAAATAATACCCAAAAATATGTTTCGCTTTCTGAGCTTGCAACTAACATAATAAAAGCTGTAGCAAATAATGTTGATCAAACGCCAGAATCTGGCGTGCTTGCTGGTGCAGGGGATGAATTAGGGGAGTTTATTTTTGCGCGTGTATCGGTTAAAGACGAAATTGTTGAAGTATTTGCTGGGAAAGATGTAGCAACAAATGAGTTAGAAGAACTCAGCACTCCCCTTGCTAAAACACCGCAAGCGATTTTACCTGCATTTAGATTATAATTATGCGATTGTTAAAGTTATTTTTTATTTCGTTCACTCTCATTTTTTCACAAAGTGTGTTTGCAAATTCATCAGTGGATGCACGCACGGAATATGAAACTTGGAACACTGGTATTAATGGAAAAACTTCCGCTATATTGTTAGGCCTTGGTGGAACTCACAGCATTAATCAGTCATGGACCATCGCTGGCGGTTTTGTCACCGGTAAACATGATAGCAATGATTCTTCTCAGGACACCTTAAAACGTAGCGATGTTGATGTTGCTGTGGGTTATCGACTTATGCCAAAGGTAACAGTATTTGCAGGTTATCGACTGGTTAAAATCGATTACGATAACACACTCTCTCCTAATCGCTCATTCACAGATCTGACACACGGTTTTGGTGCTGGCATTAGCGCTTATCACTCAATTTTACCTGATATAACTGCGTATGGTCGATTTGGTTTAAGTGGACTACTCTCAACTTTAGATTCAGAAAATAAAGATTCTGACAGAGGCGTGGGAATTAGCTCTGGCATAGAAGCAGGTCTCATTTATCAATTTATCGAACACACAAATATAGGGCTTGCGATAAAACAACAAAGCTCAACTATTGATTACCGCGGCGATTCAGAGAAATGGAATCATAACTACATTCGAATCGGATTAAGTCTGAGTCATTATTTTTAGTGATACTACGAAAACTAAATCCTTATGTATCGATACCCGAGGTGATTAAAATTTCTGCTTATGATATTAACGATGCCAAAAGCGTTTATTATCCAGACGGAATTGGCTTGGTATAAAATCTGAATTCGCATTGAGTTTTATCAACAAAGCACCTCCCTCCCCTGTGCTAAACTGCGTTATCTTTCGCGCATTATACCTTGCTACAACTTTTGCTTTGGGAAAACCATATCGATTGGAATAACTCGCTGGATAGAGTGCGACTTTGGGATTAACAGTTTCAATGAATTGTGCCGTGGAAGAGGTGTTGCTACCGTGATGAGGAACAACCAGAATATCACTTTTCAAGGTCATGTCATTATTCATCTTTGTGTTCACCTCTGCATTCACCTCTGTATTCACCAATAATTTTTCTGTTTGTTTTTCAATATCCCCGGTAATCAAAACTGATTTATCATTTGTACTAATGCGTAATACACAGGAGTCATTATTATCAGCGTCTATCACTGGTGTTTTTGAAGGATGCAATAGTTGAAATGTAACACCATCCCAAACCCAGTTTTGTCCTGCCAAACATTGTTTTGATTTCGCTTGAGAAGTTTTTTCCATGTCACCTGATAAGAATTCAGTAACTGCAAATTTTCCGAGTATACTATCCAGCCCACCAATATGGTCGTTATCGCCATGACTAATAATCACCATATCAATATGGCTGATACCTTGGGATTTTAGATAAGGCAATACCACAGCTTTTCCTGTATCAAATTTATCACTAAACTTTGGCCCTGTATCAAAAAGTAACAAGTGATTCTTTGTTTGCACAACTGCAGATAAACCTTGACCAACATCTAACAAAGTAAACCACGCTTCACCTTGTTCTGGTTTTTCAGGTTTCATAAAAAACAAGGGCAAACAGAACACCAATGCCAGATATCGGCCCGGTAAGCCACGAGGACTGAGAAAAAGCATGACACTTATTAAAGCCGGCATAAATGCCCAACTAACAGGCATGAAATGATTCCATTGAGAAAACCGAAAATCAGCGAAGTAAGTTAAAACGTACCAAAGTATCACGAGTAGCTCATGGGATAGATAAAATAAAAACTCTGAAATAATAGGAATAAATGAAAATAAACCAGCTATTAAAACCAGTGGCACAACGAGTATGCTAACCCAAGGTACTGCGAAAAAATTGGCGACAGGTGAGATAATTGAAAACTGCTGAAAGGAGAAAATTAAAATGGGGATTAAAGCGATCGTCACTATCCACTGTAATCTGCCCCATTTCCACCACCAGCCTATTGCCTTCCATCTGGATTGCATAGCATAGAGAATCGCGGCAACAGCTGCAAACGACAACCAAAATCCTGCAGATAATATTGAAAATGGGTCGAGTATTAATACGACAAAAAGTGCCGTGCTTAAAATCAATGATGTTGGAATTTTACGATTCACTAAAAGACTTAACATAACAACCAAAATCATCACAAGCGCGCGTTGTGTTGGAATCGCAAAACCCGCTAACATGGCATAAATAAAGGCAGCAATGATTGCGGCAACAGCCGCTGCTTTATGTGCGGGGATATATAACAATAATTTCCCTAAACGGCGGAAAACTATTCGGCCTAAAAAAAATACTGCACCAGCAACTAAGCCAATATGTAATCCCGAAATTGCCACTAAATGATTAGTCCCTGTTGCAGTTAACACATTCCACTGCTCCTCGTTAATTTCTGACCGATCACCAAGTAAAAGTGCTAACACTAAACCGCGCAAGGGTTTATCACCCATTTGCAAAACGACTTTTTCCTTTAACTCACTTCTCAAGTTATTAATCGAGAATAAAGAGGCCTTTGATAGTCGTTTATTAAATTCACTTTCGACAACATACGCAGTGGCATTAATTCCTTGCTCGAAAGCCCAACGTTCATAATCGAATCCACCAGGATTCATCATTCCGCTAACTCTTTTTAATTTAATATAAAATTGCCACTGTTCTCCAGCTTTGATGTCCGGCGTTTTTCCATACCAACTCAGTCTTATCCTTTTAGGTCCATGGACGTTGACTCCATCTAATTGTGTATTTTTTATGTCTACGTTAAAACGGATCTTCCTATCATCTAAATCAGGCAGGGAACTAATGACACCCTGGACGATCGCTTTTTTGTTCTCCAGTTCATCTGTTAAGCCATCAGACAATAATACGATCCCATAACCAACAGCCCACGAAAAACCGAGAAAAAAAGCGGTAAACCAACGATACTTTGTAAAAAAAAGAATTATGAAGGGTATAACACAAACCAGCCAAAGAGGATTTGGAAGACTTGTTAATTGTGTGGCAGCCAATATGCCGATTAAGAACAGAAGCACAAACATTAAGTGCAAATCCAGTTATTCTGCAAATTACTGGATTTGCAATAATTATGCTGTATTTTTTACTATGTAAAAATTGTGTAACTACTCAGCGTATTATGCACAAATCGCATTTGGTACTATACATGTCTTCAAAACGCGCTGTGAACCCATCCATGGGCACTCGAAGTCCGCATCCATGCGGACAACGGTTTCTACGAAAGGTATAGCACCAAATGCTCAATTCTAAGTTTTAAATTTAGAATACGCTGAGTAGCTACAAAATTGTCTTTACTAACTGTTTGCATTATATGTTTAACTGACGAAAAATCGAAAGAATGTAAGGTTCATATATTACCCACAGTGAATAATTACATCAAAAAATATACCTAGATTTCCACTATAAAAACTAAAAGTTTTAATTTTTGAGGAAATTTTCTCAGTCGCAACATTGTGAATTTTAAAAATTGCAGCACTCGTACGTTAAATTAGTCGTAGCAAATTTATTAATGAAAACAGTAATCAGGAATGGATTAATACAACTCTATTTTATCTGCAATTAGTTTTTTTGCTAATTAAATCACACTTTATTTAATTTAAATTTGGAATTATTTTGAGAGGTGAATTATGAATATAAACGGAGCGGGAAGCTTTTCTGCCATGCAAAAAATATCTCGATCTGTGCAACAACTAGATAGCCAAAATAAGGCTTCTAATAACCAAACCATACGCCAGATACAAGCAACATCATCTAAAACTGATGCCGCCGCTGAAAAAGTAATACATCATGCAGTGACACAAAAATCTATCGCAACAGAAACTAAGGGGAATATGGTCGATTTGCTAGCATGATGGTCTTCAGCTCAACCACTTAACAAGAGAGGTCATAGCGTTGAAAGTAACCAGCGCTATGTCTTCTTATACTGTTGAACGGCTTAACTCTCCCGCTTCCAAACGGTATATTTTATCCATTTTACTTGCCAACTGTTCATCATGAGTCACCACTACAAAGCTGGTGTTCAATGAATGGTTAAGCTCTAGCATCATGTTATAAACTTTATCAGCAGTTTTACTATCGAGATTACCTGTTGGCTCATCTGCTAATACACAATTAGGTTGTGTCACCAAGGCTCTAGCAATCGCTGCTCTCTGACGCTCACCGCCAGATAATTCACCAGGCTTGTGTTTAACCCGATCTTTCAGGCCAACATTTGTTAGCATCTCAATGGCTGAATCTCTTGCATCACCAACATCAAAACCGCGAATCAATAGTGGCATTGCGACATTTTCCATCGCAGTAAACTCGGGTAATAGGTGATGAAACTGATAAACAAAACCTAAATTTTCATTACGGAATCGGCTCTTTTTCGCCTCACTCATTTTCGATAGGTCTTGACTGTTTATCACCACACGTCCAGTTGACGGCTTATCTAATCCTCCGAGCAAATGAAGCAAGGTACTTTTGCCAGAGCCCGACGCACCCACAATTGCCACTCGCTCACCAGCTGTGACATTAAAATCAACTGTACGAAGGACATCTACATTCATATTTCCATCATGAAAAGATTTACTCAAGTCACTACACTGGATAATAAAATTATCACTCATAACGTAGCGCCTCCGCTGGTTGAACACGCGAGCCACGCCAAGCAGGATATAACGTCGCAACCAAGCTTAACACCATTGCAATCGAGCTAATTGCGGCCACCTCATTCCATTTCATATCAGAAGGTAGTTCTGAAATATAGTAGACATCTGCAGCCAAAAATTTCGTGCCAAACAGCTGTTCAAGTGCAGGAATAATGTTTTCAATATTAGAAGCGATCATCACTCCGCACGCAGTACCAGCGAGCGTTCCAATGATACCAATAATGGCACCTTGAATAACAAAAATACCCATTATTGTAGAAGGTGTAGCGCCAAGCGTTCTTAAAATAGCGATATCCGCTTCCTTATCCACTACCGCCATAACCAATGTTGAAACCAGGTTAAATGCAGCGACACCCACAATAAGCAGAAGAATGACAAACATGGTGATTTTTTCAATTTTTACAGCGCGAAAAAAGTTAGCATGCTGATAAGTCCAGTCAGAAATAAAATAATCACCGGGAAATTCATTGATCAACTCATGTGTCACATCAGTTGCTTTAAACATATCGTCAAGCTTCAACCGAACCCCGCTTACTTCACCAGGCATTCGGAAAAGTTTCTGCGCATCTTGAATATGTATGAGAGCCATTGTGCTATCGTATTCATACATACCAGCTTCAAAAACACCAACAACGGTAAATCTTCGCATACGAGGGATGATTCCAGCGGGTGTTACATTAGCCTGTGGAATAATAAGCGTGACTTTATCACCCTGGAATACGCCCAAAGTTCGAGCAAGATCTTTCCCTAAAATTATGCCAAACTCACCGGGTGCAAGATAATCGAGCTCACCGAATAACATCTGATCTCCCACCTCGGAGACTTTTGGCTCTTCAGCAGGTAACACGCCACGAATCAAAGCACCATTAACCTGCTGATTAAAACTGAGCATACCTTCTGCTCGAATAAAAGGTGCGACACCTATGACTTTTTGATGTTCTGTAGCTGACGTAGCTACATTCTCCCAATTTTCGAGGTTTCCATGTCGTCCACTAATTGTCGCATGCGCTGTCATGCCCAGAATTCTTTCGCGTAATTCTTTTTCGAAGCCATTCATTACGGATATGACTGTAATTAATGCCATTACCCCCAGCGCTATTCCTAGCATGGAGATAAGAGTAATAAATGAGATAAAGTGGTTTCGGCGTTTTGCGCGGGTATAGCGCAAGCCGATAAATAATTGTAAAGGCTTGAACATTAAATATTTATACTGTTAGTAAAAGCCAAAGTATACCCGATGTTTATGTGAAACACTCAAGCTTCTAACGATATTAATTAATATCCAATGATCGACTGTGCACTAATTGAACAACGGGACGTCGTGGTCGGATGCGGGTGTTGTCTTTCTCACCTTTTTCAAGCAACTCTTGAGTTGAATTTGTTTCAAACGTATTAGAATCTGACTTCTTCAAATAAGCAAAATTAAAATCACCAATCGAAAACTCTTCTCCATTTTCTAAAGCATGCACAGTAATCTTGTTATTTGAAAGGAAGGTACCATTGGTACTGTTTAAATCGTGCAAATAAACACCACCTGCATGACAAAGCACCTGCGCATGATAGCGACTTGCTTTAGAATCTTCCAAAGGAATATCGTTACTTTCATGTCGACCAATCGAAACACATTCCTTACTTAATTCATATTCAGCAATAATTTGCCCATGTTTCTTAATAGTAAGCTTCGCAAGATCAGATTCAGCAGGCTTAACTGTATCAAAGAGCGTAATATCTTTCTTGTGCGCATACTGTTTTTCGTAGGGCTCCCAGCCTAATTCGTTTGCCGCTTGCTGAATGACCCAGGGTGTTACTTTCTCCAGTTTTTCCACAAAACAATGCATCAGAGAATAGTCACATAAAGTATTTATTAATCTTAAACAGCCGTGACTATACTGCTGGATCATAGCAATACATTCATCATTGAACAGATCAACTTTCGTCATTCCCGCAACGGTTAATCGATGTCTAATATATTTCCCGACTTCAAGACCATTAAGTGTTTTAATATGAAAACGTAAACGAATCCGTTGACGGATATGCTCCATATCAGCGCGATCAATCAGTTCATTGAGTTCGGGTTGACCAACCAATATTACGCCAAGAGGTTTGAAGCTACCAATTTCCATGTCAGACAAATAACGAACGCTCTCAAGCGTTTTTTTATCCAATTTTTGTGCTTCATCAATAATCAGAAAGACTTTTTTACCTTTGCGAAATTGAGTCAGTAAAAAATCTTTCAGAGTTTGTAACATTTGGACTTTAGTGTAGTGGTAAGGCTTAATGCCAAATTCGAGTAAAAGTACTTGCAGAAACTCATCAGCATTTAGATTTGTCGCTTGAATTCGAACAAGATAGTGATTATTTGCATTTCGTACCAGTGCGTCATTTACCAAGGTCGTCTTGCCAGCACCAATTTCACCAGTAAACACCACAAAACTATCCTGCACATTGATTGCATAGTCTATATAAGCCTTAACTCGCGCATGATCTGGACTCAAATATAGAAATCGGGGATCCGATGCCAAGCTAAACGGAAACTCTTTCAATCCAAAATATTTTGTGTACATAGCATTATCTCTATGGTGATCTCGTCTCTTTATATTAATTATACAAAAGTAAATCCCACGCAGCCTGTGAAGGAAATCACAAAAAAGACTAACTTTAGAGTTATTGGAAAGTTAAACAACCTTGCTGTACATTAATTGATCACGTTATTTTTATTTTTTTAGCTTTCGAAATTTGTCTCTACTGCTTTACATATTAACGCCATATATTTGGATAAAAACCCGCTTTCGCTTTATACTACGCGGCTTAGTAGACAAAGAAGCAACAATGAACCCGAACATCCAGCGATTACACTCCTATCCCTTCGAAAAACTGGCGAAACTCAAAGCAAACGTCACCGAAAACACAACGCTGGAACATATTCCTCTATCAATTGGTGAACCTAAACACGCACCGCCTCAATTTGTGTTGGATGAGCTGACAAAACACCTGTCAACAATAGCTCAATATCCACTCACAAAAGGGACAGATGCCTTAAGAGAGACAATTGCTCAATGGTTGAGCAAGCGTTTTCATCTTCAAAACACTAGAATTGATGCTGCGAAGCATATTATTCCTGTCAATGGTACTCGCGAAGCGTTGTTTGCGTTTGCGCAGGCAATTATTGACCCTACAAAAAATCCTTTGATTTTATCGCCTAATCCGTTCTACCAAATTTACGAAGGGGCTGCGATTTTATCAGGAGCTGAAATCGCATTTTTAAACACCACACTGGAAAATGATTTTACGCCTAATCTAGACGACGTCGGTGAAGAAACCTGGAAACGATGCCAGCTTATCTACATCTGCACACCGGGTAATCCCACAGGAAAAGTATTTTCAGAATCTTATCTGGAAAAATTAATTCATCTAGCAGATAAATACGATTTCATTATTGCCTCCGACGAATGTTATTCAGAAATCTATCCTGATGAAAATAATCCACCACCCGGTTTATTAGAAGTTGCCGCGAAAATTGGGAGAGATAATTTTGAGCGCTGTGTTGTTTTTCATAGTCTGTCAAAACGTTCCAACCTGCCCGGCTTGCGTTCTGGCTTTGTCGCGGGTGATGAAAAAATCCTGGCAAGCTTTTTAAAATATCGCACCTATCATGGCTGCGCAATGCCTGTCCCTACGCAAATGGCGAGCATTGCTGCATGGGATGATGAGATTCATGTGAAAAATAATCGCGCCATGTACCGTAGCAAATTTGAATCGGTGCTAAGAATATTAAAACCGGTAATGGATGTTGACCAGCCAGACGCCAGTTTTTACCTATGGCCAAAAACGCCAATTAATGATGAAGCTTTTACACAAAAGCTTTTCGCCGAACAGAATATTACCGTATTACCTGGCAGTTATCTCTCTCGCCTCAGCGACGGGATTAATGCTGGGGAAAATCATATACGCATTGCATTGGTTGCAGACATTGAAAACTGCATCGACGCTGCGAATCGTATTAAACATTTTATTGAAAACTTAGCTATTGAAAATCTGGAGAAATAAAAAATCATGAGTGATTTACAAAATATTATCGAAGAAGCTTTCGAACGTCGCGCCGACATCACACCATCAAATGTAGATGCAGCAACAAAAACTGCGATCCAATCTGCACTTGAATTATTGGATAAAGGTGAAGCACGGGTCGCCGAAAAAAAAGACGGTGACTGGGTTGTTAACCAATGGTTGAAAAAAGCCGTTCTTCTTTCTTTTCGTATCGAAGAAAATCAAGTCATGCAAAGCGGCCCTTTCCAATACTACGATAAAGTAAAAACCAAATTCGATAGCTACAGCGCTGAAGATTTTGCAGCGGGCGGTGTTCGTGTTGTACCACCTGCGACTGCGCGTAAAGGTTCCTACATTGCACCCAATACCGTTCTTATGCCTTCATACGTTAACATCGGTGCCTATGTTGATAGCGGCACAATGGTAGACACCTGGGCGACGGTTGGTTCATGTGCGCAAATCGGTAAAAACGTTCACCTTTCTGGTGGTGTTGGTATCGGTGGTGTATTAGAACCTTTGCAAGCTGGCCCGACTATCATTGAAGATAACTGTTTTATCGGTGCACGTTCTGAGGTTGTTGAAGGTGTTGTCGTTGAAGAAGGGTCTGTCATCTCAATGGGTGTTTACATTGGTCAAAGCACACGTATCTTCAATCGTATGACCGGTGAAATCTCTTACGGCCGTATTCCTGCGGGTTCTGTCGTTGTATCTGGTAACTTGCCTTCTAAAGACGGTACTTATAGTTTGTACTGTGCGGTTATTGTTAAGCAGGTTGATGCGAAGACTTTGGGGAAAGTTGGGATTAACGAATTACTGCGTGATATTTAATTTTCCTGCTTTCTCGTTCCCACGCTCCTGCATGGGAATGCATACGGAGACTTTGGTGTCAGAGTAGAATATGGATTCCCACGGGGGACCGTGGGAACCTAATATAGTAAGATGACATTCCAACTCCTTTATGTTTAACATCAACACTTAGATACTCAAACAGTCAACCATGACAACTCTCTACGGCATTAAAAACTGCGATACAATCAAGAAAGCTAGAAAATGGCTTGAAGAAAACAATATCGAATTTCAGTTTCACGATTTCAGAAAAGATGGGCTGGATAAAAAACAACTTCAACAATGGGTCGATGAACTCGGTTGGGAAATACTACTCAACAAACGTGGCACAACATGGCGACAACTGCCTGATGATGTTAAAGATACCATTGACGAAAAAAGTGCAATAGTACTCATGCTGGAAAACCCCGCCATTATTAAACGTCCGGTTTTAGATATGGGCTCAAAACGTGTAGTTGGCTTTAAAGATGCTGACTATCAACAACTGTTCAAATAAGGCGACTCAATGTCTGAAACACTCAAGCTTGCAAAAGACCTCATCTCACGAAATTCAGTAACACCCGAAGATGCTGGCTGCCAACCATTGATGATCGAAAGATTAAAAGCTATCGGATTTGAAATCGAAAACCTACGTTTTGAAGATGTCGATAACTTCTGGGCACGCCGTGGGATAGAAGGCCCACTGCTCGCATTTGCTGGCCACACGGATGTCGTACCTACTGGGCCCGAAAGTGATTGGAGATATCCCCCATTCGAACCCACGATCAAAGGTGATTTACTTTATGGTCGTGGTGCTGCAGATATGAAAGGCAGCCTGGCCTGTATGATCATTGCCTGCGAAAACTTTATCGCCAAACATCCTGATCACACAGGCTCCATCGCTTTTCTTATCACCAGCGATGAAGAAGGACCAAGCATCAATGGTAC
>CALZJE010000092.1 GCA_945787715.1 uncultured Ectothiorhodospiraceae bacterium
TCTTGACCTGTTTTGCGCTTTATTTGATCGCGATGCTAATCTGGATGTTAAGAATAATGTTATTGGCGGGGGTTTAATGACTATTCCGGTTCGAAAATTCGATTCTTTAGTAATTGGAGCTGGTGGTGGTGGGCTGCGTGCCGCACTGCAATTGGCAAAAGCTGACGCGAATGTTGCCGTCGTTTCAAAAGTTTTCCCCACGCGCTCGCATACGGTGGCAGCTCAGGGTGGAGTAAATGCTGCACTTGCCAATGTGTTACCTGATAACTGGCATTGGCATATGTACGATACGATCAAAGGCAGTGATTATCTTGCTGATCAGGATGCCGTGGAATATATGTGTCGCGCTGCATCCCATCTTGTTTATGAATTGGAGCATGCAGGTGTTCCTTTCTCCCGTCTTGATAATGGCAAAATCTATCAACGTCCATTTGGTGGGCAGAGTCAGGATTTTGGTGGTGCTCAAGCCGCAAGAACTTGTGCAGCAGCTGATAGAACCGGCCACGCAATCCTACATTCTCTTTATCAGCAAAATATAAACGCGCAGACTAATTTTTTCGATGAGTATTATGCAATCGATCTGATAACCGATGACGAAGGCGCAATTCTTGGTGCTCTTGTTTTAGAAATCGAAACAGGTGAACCTTTAATTATTGAAGCAAAAACAACGTTACTTGCCACTGGTGGTGTAGGGCGAATTTTCAGAACAAACACCAATGCACAGATTAATACGGGTGATGGAATGGGAATGGCGCTTCGCGCTGGAATTCCATTGCAAGATATGGAGTTCTTTCAGTTTCATCCAACTGGCATTGCCGGGAAAGGTATGTTGATTACCGAAGGTGTGCGCGGTGAAGGTGGTTATCTTATTAATAAAGATGGTGAGCGTTTTATGGAACGCTATGCGCCTAATGCGAAAGATTTGGCAAGTCGTGATGTAGTTAGTCGGGCGATCTATACAGAAGTGAAAGAAGGGCGCGGCTGCGGGCCGGATGGCGACCACGTTTTACTGAAGCTTGATCATCTTGGTGCTGATGTCATTAAAAGCCGTTTGCCAGGTATTCGTGATATGTCACGAACGTTTGTTCATGTTGATCCTATCGAAGAACCTATCCCCATTTATCCGACTGCGCATTACACCATGGGTGGTATTCCAACAAATCGACATGGTCAGGTTGTGATTCAAGAAAACGATCAAACCGAAAAGACAATCACTGGTCTGTATGCAGTTGGTGAGTGTGCCTGCGTATCGGTACATGGCGCCAATCGTTTGGGTGGCAATTCATTGCTAGATATTGTTGTGTTTGGTCGCGCAGCGGGAAACCATATCATTGATTATCTCAAGAATACTCGTTTTCACCGTCAAATTAATCAGGATAGTGTTGATAAAGCGGTGCAACGATTAACGCGTTGGAGTGACACCAGTGAAGGTGAGTCTGTTGATCAAATTCGCGCAGATTTACAGCGAGAGATGGAAGAACATTGCGGTGTTTTTCGAACAGACGAAATCCTAAAAGAAGGTGTGGAAAAGATTCGTGCGATTAAAGCCCGTTTACCCAACGCCCGATTAAAAGATCATAGCAATGTTTTTAATACAGCACGAATTGAGGCGCTTGAGCTGGAGAATTTGGTTGATATCGCATTGGCAACGGTTCACTCTGCCTATTCAAGACAAGAGAGTCGTGGTGCTCACAGTCGGGTTGATTTCCCTGATCGAGATGATAAAGATTGGTTGAAGCATAGTTTGTATTTTATGGAAGGTGAACGCATGGGTTATAAACCAGTAAATTTGAAACCGTTAACCGTTGATTCGTTCCCACCAAAAGCACGTGTTTATTAATCCCGTTGGTAACTGCTCAGCGTGTTTATATTTTGAAGTAAAAGATGAATGCGCTGAGTAGTTACCCTATCGTGTGTGAACAACAGGATGTTATATGAAATTTAATATTTATCGCTACAACCCTGAAACTGATGATAAGCCTTATATGAAAGAGTATGAGGTCGAAGTGACCAAGGATATGAAAGTGCTAGGTGCTTTGATGAAAATCAAAGAACAGGATGCAACGTTGAGTTTTCGCCGTTCCTGTGGTGAAGGGGTTTGTGGTTCTGATGGTATGAATATCAATGGCACTAACGGTTTGGCTTGCATCACCGCACTGGCTGATTTGAAAGAGCCGATCGATATTCGGCCTTTGCCGGGGATGCCGATTATTCGAGACTTGGTGGTTGATCTCAGTCAGTTCTATCATCAATATCGTTCAGTCAAACCCTATTTGATTGCGCATAAGCAGGAAACAGAGATCGAACATCTTCAAACCCCCAAAGAGCGTGAAAAACTCGATGGTCTGTATGAATGTATTCTTTGTGCGTGTTGTTCAACTTCCTGTCCTTCATTTTGGTGGAATCCGGATAAATTCCGTGGTCCGGCAGCACTACTTCAAGCTGCGCGATTTTTAAATGATAGTCGAGACGATGCAACTGCAGATCGTTTAACTGAACTGGAAGGGCCATACCGCTTATTCCGTTGTCATACAATCATGAACTGTACAAATGTTTGCCCCAAAGGGCTAAATCCTAGCAAGGCGATTGGTGATATCAAGAAAATGCTAGCAAAGCATGTCATATGAATAGGGAACTATTATCAAAAAACAAATTGCGTTGGGGTTGCCGGCGTGGCATGTTGGAGCTGGATCTTTTGTTGGTGGATTTTTTCGATAACAGCTACGACGATTTATCAATGGAAGAGAAGTTTGTGTTTCAGGATTTATTGATTGAAGCAGATCAAACCTTGTTAGGCTACTTCATGGGACATGAAATCCCCGAAGATAAAGAGATACTTAATGTCGTCCAAAAAATACGCGGTGCCGTTGCAGCTTGAGATTAAGCCTTCCCGGATACTTTTTGTTGTTCTCTTGTTATTTCACCTATCGGCAATTGCTATATTAATCACCTTGTCGATGCCTGCTGTTATTACATTTGTTTTATCTATTGTACTGATTCTTATCGGCGCTCATCTTGTGTCACTTCATGCATTACGTAGCTCAGAAAAAGCAGTTACCAAAATTATTTGGGATGCAAATGATGAGTGGTTATTATCTGGTAGGGCCAGGCAAAATGTTAAAGTCGATTTGCTGGGTGATAGTTATGTTCACCCAAAGTTAACGATTCTACGTTTTAAAGAGCCTGATAAAATATGGAGTAATAACGTGGTGTTGCTAAAAGATAATATAGATGAGAATGATTTCAGGAGATTAAGGGTGAGGTTGAATTTATCGCGTGGTGGAGTTAAAAATGATATTTAAGCAATACTAATTAGTATATTTTTTTCCTGTCACTTTTTGTGCAACTTCTCGAAGAAGCGAATCGTTTTTTCGCTCCCTCCAGAGTTTTTCAAATTTCGGAATATCAAATATTCTCACTCATGTACTGCTCAGCAAACCCTCTCGAATCTTTAAATTCATCACCAAATCCGAAGCTGGCGATTGAACTTTAATTGTTATCACTAACCTCTCTCTCTGGATCCCAGCCTGAGGCTCTAGCTCGTTCTACGGCCGCAGCCTGTATGCGATCGAAATTTTGGCGTTGTTCTTCGGGTAGATTGCTGACTAGGAAGCCGTATTTTTCCCATTCTTCACTCGTTTTTTCCCAAAGTGCTTGAATGCCTTGCTGCAGCCAGCCTTCGCAAGTCTCTGTTTCTGGTATTAGACCAAATACCCAAGCATCGCGGATAACCTTGCCTGTATCTGTCATTCCACCATTCAGGTCATTATGAATACCAACATATTTGTTTTGCTCTTTAGTTCTATGCATTTGTTTACTCCAGATTGTTGTTGAGTGAATTATAAACCAGAATGCAGAGCTAAGTGTGAGAGCATTTAGTCATTGACTTTATTGCGCTGCTGAATAAAAAAGCCATCAGCCGAAGGTAGAAGTTTTTTAGGCTGTAAATTGAAATGTACGTCTTACTTGTATATGCCCAAATTTATTAGAGCAACTGGACTAAATAAACGTGAATTTAGTTGTCCGATAGCTAATTAGTTGATAATTAGTCTGAAAGACATGCATGGCTAACCCTAGTGAATTGCGAGGGTGCGGCTTTATTGCTACTTATATAAAGGTGGCTCTAATATGGTATTTTTTGAAAAATTCACATCATCTTTCTTGGGGTAATCTAATGTGAAATGTAGCCCTCGACTCTCTTTGCGAGAAATTGCAGAGTTAATAATGAGTTCCGCTACTTGCACAAGGTTTCTCAACTCTAAAAGATCACTGCTCACGCGAAAGTTACTGTAGTATTCCATAATCTCACTTTGGAGCATTTCAACGCGACGTTTTGCACGTTGTAGTCGCTTGTCTGTGCGAACAATACCAACGTAGTCCCACATGAATCTTCTTAACTCATCCCAATTGTGAGCAACAACCACTTCTTCATCTGAGTCTGTAACACGACTTTCATCCCAGTGCGGCAACTCGTTAGGCATAGTTGAAGAGTCAAGTTTTTCAACGATGTCTTTTGCAGCAGCAAAGGCGAAAACAATGCATTCTAATAATGAGTTGCTAGCCATTCGATTAGCACCATGTAAGCCAGTATAGGCTGTTTCACCTATAGCATAGAGTGCAGCGATATCAGTGCAACCATTAAGGTCTGTCATTACTCCGCCGCAGGTATAGTGTGCTGCGGGTACTACGGGTAGTGGTTCTTTAGTCATATCATAACCAAAGGATTTACTGCGTTCATAAATATTAGGGAAGTGTTCTATAATAAATTCACTGGATTTGTAGCTTATGTCTAGCAATAGGTGATCTACACCAAGCCTTTTCATTTCGTGGTCAATTGCGCGAGCAACAATGTCGCGCGGCGCTAATTCTCCTCGGCTGTCGAAGCGGTGCATAAATGGAGATCCGTCTGGTAATAAAAGTTTTCCACCTTCTCCTCGAACAGCTTCTGAGATTAAAAACGATTTCGCATTTGGATGATAGAGACAGGTTGGATGAAACTGGATAAATTCCATATTCGCAACGCGGCATCCTGCGCGCCAGGCGATAGCTACTCCATCACCTGTTGATACATCTGGGTTGCTTGTATAAAGATATACTTTGCTTGCCCCGCCTGTTGCTAATACGGTAAATCTCGATCTAAAGACAACAACCTTATTTTGGTTGCGGTCAAGAACATAGGCGCCCAGGCAGTGATTATTGCCTAATCCGACTTTTTTACTCGTTATTAAATCAACAACATTGTGATTTTCATAGAGTTCTATATTTGGATTTTTTCGAGCCTGCTTTTCTAGCGATTCTTCAATAGCTTGGCCTGTTGTATCGGCAGAATGAATGACGCGACGGTGGCTATGTCCACCTTCTTTTGTTAGGTGATATTGTGTAGTACCGTCAGGTTGCTTTTTTGTGGTAAAATTCACACCGTTTTCAATAAGCCAATCAATTGCTTGCTTGGCATTTTTCACGGTAAACTGTACGGCATTTTCGTCGCAAATGCCTGCGCCAGCTGCTATGGTGTCGCTGATATGGGAATCAAAGGTGTCTTTTTCGTCAAGAACAGCGGAAATTCCACCTTGTGCATAGAGGGTTGAACCTTCTTTTAGGTCGCTTTTTGCCAAAACAGCAACGCGTGCGTGTTTTGCAAGGCTAAGTGCCAAACTGAGACCGGCAGCACCGGCTCCGATAATGAGAACATCGTATTGATATTGATTTTTCATGTTAATACTTGCAACTTTGTGCGAATTTCGTTTATTTTCGCTGAGTAATTCTATTAATTTCGATTCATTTTACGTATTGGCTATAAAATCAGGTATGCAGGATCAAAACAGTTGGGCTATCGAAGAACTTATTATAATGCGAGATGTCTATCAATGTGGCAAAAAGAATTTGTTTCGTAGCAATTGGAGACAAACCTGATGGCTGGGGGAGTTTCCGATCAGGAATTGGTTGAACGTGTTCAGCAGGGCGATAAAAAAGCATTCGATCTTTTAGTCCTTAAGTACCAACATAAAATTGTAAAGCTGATATCACGATATATTCGTGATGATGCAGAAGTTTTTGACGTTGCTCAAGAAGCATTCATTAAGGCTTATCGTGCATTACCCCGTTTTCGTGGAGACAGTGCTTTTTATACCTGGTTATATCGGATAGCTGTCAATACCGCAAAGAACTTTCTGGTTTCTCAAGGGCGCAGGCCTCCTGAAAGTGATATTGATGCAGAAGAAGCGGAACAATATGCAGGAGCATCGGCTCTAAGAGATATTAGTACACCGGAGCGCATATTGCTTAAGGATGAGATCGAAAGTGTCGTTTATAAAGCAATAGAGCAGCTACCCGAAGATTTACGTACGGCAATAACATTACGTGAAATGGAAGGTTTAAGTTACGAAGAGATCGCACATGCTATGGATTGTCCGGTTGGTACTGTACGTTCCCGGATTTTTCGTGCTCGAGAAGCGATCGATAAAAAATTGGCCCCATTGCTCAACTAGCGTTAATTGGTGCCTTAATATTAATTGGTGCCTTAATATTAATTGGTGCCTTAATAATAGGTAAGGTGGAAAGTATGTCTTTAGAAGTAAAAGAAAAAATATCATCTTTTTATGATGATGAGCTGGATGCTTCTGATCATGATCATATTATTAATCGTTTGAAAAACGATACCGACACTCAAAATGCTTGGCATCGTTATGGTCTGATTGGTGATGCATTGAAAAAGAATTTGCCCAATAATGTTGAGCATAACCTTTTTAGCCGGGTTCAAGCTGCAATGGAATCAGAGCCTGCACATTCGATCCCTCCTGCTGACAATAATGCCGAAATACTAGCAACCGAGGCTAGTGTTGTTGGGTTTCCAAAGAAGTCTTTTAACAATAAGCTTTTTAATCATCCCACTTTGGGTTTTGGCATAGCAGCAAGTGTTGCTTTAGTTTCTGTCCTGGGATTTCAAATGTTCTCTTCTACGTCAGAGGTTTCCCTACAGCAAGAGATTGCCTCTACTCACCAACCTGTGATTACTCAGGAGCTTAATATTGTTTCACCAAATGATATAGGTGTTGCAGTAATTAGCGTTGCAGAGGATGCATCTGCGCCAACTTATGCTGAGCAAAGTATTATGGATGATGGGCAATGGACACGCATAACTCCAATGGATAGTGATTCACTAGAAAATGAATTGCTTTTAGGAAAGCCTGAATCACGGGTGAATATCGATTTGCAGAACAGCTTGTCGCCATTGGCGCGTTCAGTGAGTATGGATAAATCTTCGTCAGAATAGAGCGCTAAATTTCTCTGCTATCGATAGTTAAGCGGCAGTACGAATTATACGCTGATAAAAATTTTAAAAAGCCTATGCGGTATATTACTCGCATAGGCTTTTTTTGTATTACTTGATTGTAAGTGGTTTATTAAGTTGTGACTTTTATTGTTTTATTAGTATTATAGCTGAACAACTGTCGTGTATAAGAGTCAATAGACTTTGAAACCAGAATTAAGTGAATTGATAGGTATGATTGAAGAAAGCGCAAAAATTGTCGGTGTAATAGAAGATTTTGCTTGGGTGGAAACACAGCGAAAATCTACATGTGGTTCTTGCCAAGTAAACAAGGGCTGTGGCACTTCATTACTTTCAAGTGTTTTGGGGCAAAAAAGAACACGTCTTAAAGTTCGCAATCCCGAGGGTTATCAAGCTGGAGATCAAGTGGTGCTAGGATTGGAGGAAGGAGCTTTAGTGAAAGGTTCTTTGCTACTGTACAGCTTACCGCTTCTTTTTATGTTTGTATCCGCCATACTAGGTTATTCACTTTTTTTTCTATATGAACTGACTTATAGCGAAGGTTACAAAATTTTGTTTTCATTTGCTGGTCTAATATTTGGATTTTGGTTTGTGGCAAAGCGTAGTAGCAAACTCAGTTCAGACTCTCGCTATCAAGCTTCCATTTTGCGGAAAATTGAAGAGGCTGCGCCGATTACATTTAATCCTATTAAACGGATTTAATCTAAGCAATTATAGATAATATTTAGGAGTGTCGTTTCATGACATCTAACATAATCGCTAAAAGTCGATTACTTGTTTTTTTTGGGGTTTTGTTGTTTATCAATGTGAATTCTTTCGCTGCTAACCGCGGTCTTCCTGATTTTACAGATCTTGTCGAAACCTACGGCCCTGCCGTTGTAAATATTAGTACCGTTCAAAAACAAAAATCGAAGAGAAGTTTTAAGCATGGAATACCCGATATGCCTGAGGGCGGACAGTTTCCTGATTGGTTTAAACGATTTTTTGGTGAAGAGGGTGAGGATGGCGGTTTTAATGGCCAAGAACGTAAAGCACAATCACTAGGTTCTGGTTTTGTGCTTTCACAAGACGGTTATATTTTAACAAATAATCATGTTATTGAAGATGCCGATAAGATCATCGTTCGTTTAAGCGATCGTCGTGAAATTGAAGCTGATCTTATTGGTAGAGACGAGCGCAGTGATTTAGCATTGCTCAAAATAAAAGCAGATGAATTACCGGTTGTTAAGCTAGGCAGTTCTAAAGATCTAAAACCTGGTGAATGGGTGCTGGCAATTGGTTCTCCTTTTGGATTTGATTATTCAGTAACCGCTGGAATCGTAAGTGCAAAAGGCCGTAGTCTACCAAGAGAAAATTATGTTCCTTTTATCCAAACTGATGTTGCAATAAATCCAGGTAATTCTGGTGGACCGCTTTTTAATCTGGATGGTGAAGTTGTTGGGATTAACTCGCAAATCTACAGCCGTACAGGTGGATATATGGGCGTTTCATTTGCGATACCAATCGATGTTGCCATGATTGTTGTCGAGCAGTTAAAAACCGATGGTCATGTTACTCGAGGATGGTTAGGTGTGTTGATTCAAGATGTAACTCGTGATCTTGCTGAGTCTTTTAACATGGACAAACCGCATGGAGCGTTAGTCGCTCGCGTTCTACCCGACAGCCCCGCCGAAGAAGCAGGTTTTGAAGTGGGCGATATTGTCGTTAAGTTTAACAACAACGAAATTGACCATTCCTCCGACCTACCTCCAATGGTTGGTATTACACCTATTAATAAGAGTATCCCCGTTGAAATTATTCGCAAAGGTAAACTGAAAGAGATAAAAGTTAAAATTGGTGAATTACCAAAAGAAGATGACATTAAACTCTCTTCAAGTAGTCGAAATGGTAGCGTTAAAATAAGTAATCGACTTGCTGTTGTGGTGTCGGACATTAGTGATGAGCAAAGAGAAAAAATGGATCTATCTTCTGAAGGCGGAGTTTATGTTAAAGAAATTAAACCTGGCCCAGCTACCGATGCAGGAATTCGTCAAGGTGATGTGATCATGATGATGAATAACACTGATGTAAAAGATAGCGAACATTTTCAAGAGATTGTTAAAGAACTCCCAGAGGATAAATCTGTACCAGTGTTGGTGCATCGTAGGGGTAGCCCAATATTTCTAGCGATGCGGGTGCCAGAAGAGGAATAAGTTAGCAACTAATAATTTGGGATGATTACTAAAGACCGCGCAAAGAGATTTCTTTGCGCGGTCTTTTTTTTCAGTTCGACACGAAGCATTTGTGAATTTACTCCGTAGTAAATTAGTTCAACAGATAATTTTCTAATGTCTCCCAACTATCGCTCCTGCCATAATCTTTGACCGCCGTGTACTATCGTAATAAAAGAGTGATACAATTCAAAAAAAACGATAATTAGCAGTCTAACTGTAAAATATGACTTAAAGACTAGAAGAAACCAAATGAATTACAAAGGAATAATTTTAGCTGGTGGTTCAGGCACGCGCCTCCATCCTCTCACGTTATCCGTAAGCAAGCAGTTAATGCCAGTTTATGATAAGCCGATGATTTATTATCCAATCTCAACACTTCTACTTGCTGGGATTAGAGATATTCTGATTATAACAACTCCTCAGGATAATCTGTTATTTCAACAGTTATTGAGTGATGGTAGTCAATGGGGTGTTAATATTGAATATGCAGTTCAAGAGAATCCCGAAGGTTTAGCTCAAGCATTTATTATCGGCGAAAAATTTGTTGATAATAATCCCGTAAGTTTAGTACTTGGGGATAATATTTTTTATGGTCATGGATTAGAAGCCACACTGAAAAATGCCACCAAACAGGTTAATGGTGGAACAGTGTTTGGCTATTATGTAAAAGACCCTGAACGTTATGGTGTTGTTAGTTTTGATGCTGATGGTAGCGCGATCGATCTTGAAGAAAAACCAGAAAACCCCAAGTCTAACTATGCAGTGACTGGTCTCTATTTTTACGACAATCAGGTTATTGATATAGCAAAAAATATAAAACCTTCAAAACGTGGTGAACTAGAGATTACAGATGTAAATTTGGAATACCTTAATCAAGGCCAATTACGCGTTGAAAAATTGGGGAGAGGATCTGCATGGCTAGATACTGGGACGCATGACTCTTTATTATCAGCAGCAAACTTTATGCAAGTTATTGAAGAGAGACAGGGTCTGAAAATATCCTGTCCGGAAGAGATTGCATATAGTAAAAACTATATAAATGCAGAACAGCTTGAAAAGCTTGCCCAACCCTTACTAAAAAACGGCTACGGTCAATATCTCATTAATATCCTAAACAGAGCAATGTAGTTTAAAAACAATGAAAGTGACAGAAACGACACTACCTGGTGTATGTATTATTGAACCTGCCATCTTTGGTGATCAACGAGGTTTTTTTCAAGAGACGTATAATCAGGCAAAGTATTCGGAATTTGGGATTCCTGAATCATTCGTGCAAGACAACCATTCACGCTCGCGACGAGGTGTGTTAAGAGGCTTGCATTATCAACTTATACAACCTCAAGGTAAATTAGTGAGTGTTGTGAGAGGTGAAGTTTTTGATGTTGCTGTCGACGTTCGAAAAGGCTCAGCAACTTTTGGTCAATGGGAGGGTGTGATTTTAAACGACACCAACCACCGGCAATTATTTGTTCCGCCAGGCTTTGCACACGGTTTTTGTGTGCTGTCTGATGAAGTCGATTTTGTCTATAAATGTACTGACTATTATCATCCTGCGTCTGAACGAAGTATTTTATGGAATGATCCCAGATTGAATATCGACTGGCCCCTAAAGGAAGATGAAGTTTCTCTCTCTGAAAAAGATAAATTTGCTTTGCCATTATCGGAAATGGATTCTTCGGATTTACCTGCATTATGAAAATTGTATTATTTGGCGCTGGCGGTCAACTCGGTCTTACATTCATGGATGTTGCTCAATTTCATAAAATCCAAGTTTCTGGATATACAAGAAAAGACGCAGACATCACGGATGCGAAAACTGTTTTAACCATATTAGAAAGAGAAAATCCTGACTATGTGGTAAATGCTGCGGCATATACTGCAGTAGATAAAGCAGAGACAGAACACGAACTCGCCTTTCAGATTAATGAAGCAGCAGTTAAAAATATTGCGCTGGCCTGTAAAAAATACAACGCAACACTCATCCATCTCTCAAC
>CALZJE010000093.1 GCA_945787715.1 uncultured Ectothiorhodospiraceae bacterium
GGGGAGGTTCGTCATCTCCTTTTTGCTCTTATTAGTTCACAATGGTGATGATCCTCTTTTTCTTTCTTTTGAGGGGAAAGAGTAGGGATGAGGGATTCAAAGACATCGTTGTTTTATGTATTTGGTTTGTATCAAAGTAATCGATTAATAAGCCAGTGATTCTCAAAATTACTTTAACGGAGGTAGTTAAAAATGAGATTTATTTTTAAAAATATTATCGCTTTATTTTTCATTTTCTCGTTCACGCCAGTCTATGCGTTTAATGGCTTAGGCAGCGGTGACGATCTTGTCGCAGAAGCGGAAGACGTACCCTCGGCAGTGGAAATAGTAAAGACCGTTCTGGAAGTACAAGGCTTTAGCATTGAGATTGTGGTTAATCACCAAGCCGCGGCGGCCAGTGTGGGTCTTGAACTAAGGCCCACACAAGTTATTTTTGCGCGGCCTTCGAAACGTGTTGAGCGTTCTTTGTTATTTAGATCATCGACAATGGGTCTGGATATGCCGGTAAAAATTTTGGTGTATGAAGATATAGAGGGAACAATTCGTTTAACGTTTAATTCGGTCGGTTATCTGTTTGATAGGCATGATCCCTACGTGTCTGACAGAACGTTGCGTTCATTGCAGCGCAGTTTGACATCCATCGGTGAAGTGGAAGGCGGCGTTGTTAACATAGAGAGCAACCAATCTTTCGAAGACACGGTGAATACATTACTTAGCGAGCTGGCTAGCAGAGGTTTCAGAGTTCCACTGATACTCGACTATAACGAATCAAAATTGGACTCTCATCACCCTCACAATTGGCGCCTACCGACACTAATCGTGTTTGGTAATCCCAATGTCGGTACACCGCTGATGCAGGAGAAACAAACTATTGCCATTGATCTACCACAGAAATTTCTAATCTGGAAGAATCGAAGCGGCGGTGTGTCCATTTCCTACAACGATCCAGCATTCTTTGCCGAACGACACGGTGTTGTTGGACAAGATGCAAGAATTAGAGCGAT
The DNA here is from genome assembly GCA_945787715.1 of uncultured Ectothiorhodospiraceae bacterium. Taxonomy (GTDB): domain Bacteria; phylum Pseudomonadota; class Gammaproteobacteria; order S012-40; family S012-40; genus CALZJE01. The sequence continues at coordinate 1,005 of CALZJE010000093.1, forward strand.
TGTAAATGCACTAGCTGCGATTGCGGCGATAGGTGCGGGAATATAGTGGTTAAGTTAAACTGGGATCAGATCAGAATGGCACTTTCTTAAGCTAAATGTAGGGTGGGTTCACCCGAGGGCACTTGAGCCTGCAAAGCGCGCCCAAAGGCAGTGACCTTGGGGTATACCCACCAAGCACGATGAAGACTTGGCCTCGGACGACCTGATTTCGATCAGCCATTCGATCTACAAAGCGACAACCGCCCCTGGGACGACGCGGAATACCATACTACCGTCGAATTCGATCGATGAATCTTGTCCGGTTCAAGTGCCAATCGGGAGCCAACCAGAACGGGAAAATGTCATTGCTCAGAACACTTTATCGGCAAATTCAATTTCAAAGTGCAACGCAAATCTCTCTTCTTGACAGTCCTCTATGACCTAGCTAACTTTATATTTATCACAACGAGGAGGAAGAATATTACTTGTTTTTCCAACTGACGATTACATGAACATTAATAAGATGCAAACGCTGATAAACACCAAGGCAATGGAAAATAAAACAGACTACCATTTTCCAAAAAAACATCATTCATATTAAGGGGTCTGAAATTGAAAAATCTAGCATCACCCATTGAAAATATTAAAAGTTATTACACTGTAGTCGTTATTGGCTCTGGCTATGGTGGTGGAGTGACAGCTTCAAGAATGGCACGGGCTGGTCAAGAAGTCTGCGTTTTGGAACGAGGAAAAGAATTTTTACCTGGTGAATTTCCAGACACAGTGATGGAAGCGGGAGCCGAATTTCAAGTCAATGCAAAAGATGTACAGCTGGGTTGCGAAACCGGACTCTATGATTTAAGGATAAATGATGACATCAGTGTACTACAGGGCTGCGGTTTAGGTGGGACATCTCTGATAAATGCTAATGTTGTCATCGAAGCAGATCCCAGAGTATTTGATAATCCTGTTTGGCCGGATAAATTTCTCGAAGACAGGGATACTAAACTAAAAGCGGGTTTCCGAAAAGCACGTGAGATGTTGGCAGCAACTCCTTATCCAGAAAATAAGCAGGGTTACCCTGCATTAAAAAAGATCGAAGCGTTTCGCAAAAGCGGAGCATACATGGATCAACCCACAAATCTTACCCATATTGCAGTTAATTTTGTTGAACACGATTCTGGTATAAATCATGTGGGGGTTGAGCAAACCCCCTGTAATCTTTGCGGTGATTGTTGCTCCGGTTGTAATTATACGGCGAAAAATACCACGCAAATGACCTATCTGCCTGATGCCAAAAACCACGGCGCAGAAATATTTACACAAACCAAAGTCAACTATATTGCACGTAAAAATGATCAATGGGTAGTTTACTATTCTGTAGCAGATAACGGCAGTGACAAGTTTGGTGCGCCTGATCAATTTGTTTTAGCAGATGTCGTCGTAGTTTCTGCGGGCGCATTGGGTTCCTCAGAAATTATGCTTCGCTCAAAACAGAAAGGTCTAACTGTTTCCGATAGGGTTGGCAATCGCTTTACCGGAAACGCTGATGTTTTAGGATTTGCTTACAATACAGATCAGGAGATTAACGCTATTGGCCGGGGAGCGAAACCCGTTGATCCTGAAAATCCAGTAGGCCCCTGTATTACAACAATCATTGATACTCGTCCAACTTCTGAAAACTATCAAGATGGGTTGAGCATTGAGGAAGGTGTTATACCAGGCGCATTAGCTCCACTACTTCCATCTGCTTTCTCTGCTGTGTCAAAATTAACAGGAAAAGATACTGATGGTGGTTTAGAAGATTATTTGAATGAAAAATCACGCCAGCTTCAAACCTGGTTACAAGGTCCCTATCATGGTGCACTGGATAATACCCTAACAAGCTTGGTGATGGGGCATGATGGAGCCTCAGGGAAACTTTATCTGGATGATGATCATGTTCGTATCTCCTGGCCAGGGCTTGGTGAACAGGAGATTTTCAAAAAAATCGAAAAGAATTTGATTAATGCGACCGATGCACTGGGCGGGATTTTTATTCGAAATCCAGTAAGCCACCCATTAATGGGTAATGATCAAATTACCGTTCACCCCATGGGCGGGTGTTGTATGGCGATTGATGCTGCGTCTGGCGTAGTGAATCATAAAGGACAAGTTTTTTCTTCAACAACAGGTATGGATGTATATGATAGTCTATACATTGCAGATGGTTCTATCATGCCCACATCATTGGGAACAAATCCACTACTGACTATCAGTGCGATTTCTGAAAGAAATGCCGAACTTATGGCAGAAGATAGAGGCTGGAATTATTCTGTGGATCTTCCTTCCAAACCTGCAGATTCAAATGAACGAGAACTAAAACCAGGCATTCAGTTCACAGAGACAATGACAGGTTATTTCAGTGCAGATGAAATTGCGAATTACGAAGCAGGGTATGAAAAAGGCATAATTGAAGATTCACCTTTTGAGTTTACATTAACTGTCATTTCTGAGGACGTCAAAGCAATGCTTGAGGATGAAAATCATCAAGCAGCAATGTACGGAACTGTTACCGCACAAAAGCTTTCGCTAACTCCACTAACAGTTTCCCAAGGTGTATTTAATCTTTGTGTTAAAGACACGGAAAATGTTGATACACGCCGCATGAATTACAATATGAAATTGACCGCAGACAATGGCGATGAATTTTATATGGAGGGGCATAAAATTATCCATGATGACCCAGGCTTTGATCCATGGGAAGATACCACCACACTCTATATAACATTATCGTCTAAGCCCAATAATGACGGTGATATGCTTGGCAAGGGTATTTTAAAAATACTCCCCGCAAACTTTGCCAAGCAACTAACAACAGTTAAAGTGCCAAACGCGAGCAGTAAAGCTGAGCAGTTAAACTACGTTGCCAGGTTTGGTTCTTTCTTTGCCGGGCAGATGTTCAATACCTATGGTGGAGTTGTTTCCGGACTTCAATATTTTTCAACGGATCAACCACCAAGAAAAAAACGTCCTCTTGCCGTACCAGTTCCCAAAGTCTTTAGCGTTGTCACTGAGGACGATGTAACTATTCGTCTAACTCGATATCAGGGAGGAGATAAAGGCCCCGTTATTTTGTCACATGGTTTAGGTGTATCGAGTAAAATATTTTCTACAGACACCATAGATACCAATCTACTAGAGTATTTGATTGCCAATCACTATGACGTTTGGCTGCTAGACTATCGAGTTAGTATTGAACTTCCTGCCTCCAAATATTCATGTACTGCTGATGATATAGCAAAATACGATTACCCAGCAGCAATTGAAAAAGTTCTAACCGTGACTGGTAAGGTGTCTGTGCAAATGGTTGTGCATTGCTTCGGAGCAACGACATGGACTATGTCTATGCTTGGTGGTTATCTAAAAAATGTTAGATCGGCAGTAGTGTCCCAAATTTCTACTCATATTAAGGTACCACTACTTAGTAAAATAAAAACCGGGCTTTATGTGCCTGAGTTTCTCGATAAGTTAGGAATAGATTCGTTAACCGCCTATGTTGATAAAGAATCCGATTGGGAGAGCAAGATTCTTGATAAAGCGTTGAAGCTCTACCCAATTCAAAAAGAAGAACAGTGTAAAAACCCTGTTTGCCGTCGAATTACCTTTCTATATGGACAGCTTTATGAACATGATCAGCTTAATGAAATAACTCATGAAAACTTGCATGAAATGTACGGCGTCGCAAATATGGAGTCTCTTGAACATTTAGCAGAGATGACCAGACAAGGTCGCATCGTGGATAAAGACGGAAATAATATTTATCTTATTCACCTTGAACGTTTAAAGCTTCCAATTAGTTTTATTGTTGGTGAAGAGAATGAGTGTTTCTTACCAGAAAGTTTAAAATTAACGTATAAAGCAGTAAGCGAGAAAAATGGTAGTGACTTATATGAAATGAATGTTATACCAAACTATGGTCATATAGATTGTATTCATGGGAAAAATGCGAGTAGGGATGTCTACCCGCATATATTAAGTCATTTGGAAAAATATGTTTGAATAAATTTTATATCATTAACGGGGTATGTACTACGCCGACGAGCCCATATACCGACCCCATTATTAAAAGCATAACACTAGGAGTTTATCCGGCGGTTGTTTATCCAACGCGAGTAACAAAACGAAATATTTTGGATGATTTTGGATAAGGGCACATCTGGCACGTGGATAAAGCATATGCACATGGTTCGTCATGCGGTAAAAACCATGTATACAATGACCATAACGCAATATTCCCTGTTGCAATAAAAAGTAAAAATGGTTTCCATCTTTAGCATCGAAAAAGATGTTTTGTCCGCCATTACCTCGGAGTATGACATGATCTACACTAAAGCATTAAAAAACGGTATTTATGCAGCATTACTCATTTCTTCAATTGGTTACAATAGCGCTACATTTGTTGTAGTTCCTGATTACAGCCATGGGCGTTTAGTTACAATCACGGGCTCAGACTTTTCCGACAATCTCAGGCCCAGATGTGATATTCGGTGACCGTGGTGACGAGACTATTAATGACAGAACCGGCCACGATACATTTAACGTTGTTTCTTAATTGAGCTTGCTTGATTTGAAAGAATCTGAAATATATTTTTTGGTTCGCTTGATTCTGGGCAATGTAGTATCTATATTTTAAGTAGGTTTTAACAATTAAAAACGAGGAAACCTGTTCTCAAACAGACTTATAGCTATAGACTAAACTCAGGCTGGGAAGCATTGCACAGTATGGGTTACATCTACTGGTTGCTGTGTATTGTTAAACTACAACTCATACATTCCATCTATAATTAAGAGGTAGCATAAGAAGCTAATTCCCCTACCGAGGAGACGTTCATAGGAAATTTATTTCTAGGGTGAATTACAGTTATAATTACTATGCATTGAGACTTTTTTTCACGTGGAAATTATGAGTATTCGATAGGTTAAGTAGCAAGGAGAAAAATATGAAAAAAATTGGAACGTTACTGTTATTGCTAATAGTGGGGGGGAATACCTATGCGGCGGATGATCTTATGAAAATCGCGCAACAGCAATTTAAGCCAATTCCAACAACTCCACCTCAAGAATTTAAAGCCTCTGCCGAACAAATTGAGCTTGGAAAAATGCTCTACTTTGATCCACGCTTGTCAGCCAGTTGGCTGGTCAGCTGTAATACCTGTCACAATGTCGGCTTGGCCGGGGTTGATCTTGAAGAGACTTCCGTTGGACACGGCTGGCAAAAAGGCCCGCGGAATGCGCCGACTGTACTTAACTCCGTCTTTAATCTCGCCCAATTTTGGGACGGACGTGCACCAGATTTAAAGGAGCAGGCCAAAGGCCCTATACAAGCTTCCGTAGAAATGAATAATACACCAGAAAGAATGGTGAAAACTCTTAAAAGCATGCCTTTGTATGTAGAGTATTTTAAAAAAGCGTTCCCTGGTCAAAATGATCCATTAACTTTCAACAATGCAGCGAAGGCAATCGCGGATTTTGAAGTGACACTTTTAACTCCTGGTTCACGCTTTGACAAGTACTTGAATGGGAATGCCAAGGCTTTAAACGGAAAAGAGATTGAAGGCCTGCGCTTGTTCACAGGAAAAGGCTGCTCAGGCTGCCATAACGGGATTAACGTTGGTGGATCTATGTACCAACCATTCGGCGTGGTCGAAAGACCAGGAGCGGAGATCTTGCCTCCACAAGATAAAGGGCGTTTCGCAGTGACTAAGACTGTTAGCGACGAATATGTATATAAAGTTCCAACCTTGCGAAATATTGCCTTGACGCCGCCTTATTTCCATTCTGGGAAAGTGTGGAGTCTTCATCAGGCAGTTGGCATCATGGGTTCGGTTCAGTTGGGTGCCACTTTAACTGAAGAAGAGACAGACAAAATTGTTGCGTTCTTGCACACACTTACCGGAGAGCAGCCGAAAGTTATGCACCCAATATTACCTCCAATTTCTGCGACTACCCCGGGGCCGGAACTTGGTGTTAAGGCATTGGGTTCTGGTAAACATTAACAACTAAGAACTATCTTGACGAGGTTGCAGGCGGTACATTCGCCGGCTGCAACCTATCGCGGTTAATTAACGCTTACGAGTTAGTCATCAAAAAAATAATCCTCTTGACGATTGATCAGTAGTTTGGCTACGCTGATTTAAGCGAATCTAGTAACTAACCATTTTTTCTATCTTATGAAAATCTCAGTTGGGTAAATTCATTTTGAGTGAAATGCATTTTCCTTTTTCGTCACAATCTCGAAATCAGACTGTACTTATAGTATGTAAGGATAGCAAAAGCAGTTAATTTAAATTATGAGTTTAAAGTGCCTTGTGATTAATAGCATTTTAGGTATGGGGTCTTTGCTTAACTTAACGTACCATGACAGTTACCCATTTTTAGCAGTGACTGTCAGGTCAAGTTTAAATAAATAAAGTTTGTTGAAATGATGATGATGAATTAATTATGTTTGCCTTGTTGACAGGGAACTGCTAGTGGCTGACTCCATAGGTCTTTGGGAAATGCCAAACAATAGAGTCTGATAATCATTTAGCGAGTAGGGCAGCATTTCAAGACCGAACCAACCGAAGTTGCTGACACCAGTAGCCACACCCTTGTCAAAACTTATATTAAGGACTTTAACCAGGGCTGCCAACTACTAAATTCAATGGGTAGACTCCGATCATCCCTTGCTCTGATGAGACATTTGCTAAGCTCGTCATTAAAAATCGGAGCTTAAATTTACGCGCAATAAAGTTAAATAATAGGGCAGGTTTCGCGCTTACGTTTTAAACCAAAATACCTTGCTCCTTAATATGAGAAGCAAGGTGTCACCTAAAACGAGATTCATAATCGTTATTCTTCCGTTAATGTGAATGAAGTTGGTCAGTAGCTTCTTGTATTTCTCGATATTCCACTTTTAATGTGTATGCCGCTAGCAAAATTAAAATCACACCACTAACAACCACATTTGCAACAACTATATTGAGTGTAGCAAAACCAATTAACCAAGGACTTGTAATGAGAAAAGCAGCGACTATAATATTTAACCATTCATCCCATGGTTTGTGTGTTGCCAAACCCAGCACGGAAAACAGAATAACGAAACAACCCGCAAACATCACACTGAGTGTTGCGTTTACGTTTTCAAAAAAGCCTAAAACAAATGGAGAAATCACTAACCAGGATGCAACACCTAGTTCTAGAAAGTCCTGCCAACCTTCAATATTTTTCATTTGAAATTTCATGATACACCTCCTTTAAATAGATAGTGCATATTAATTCTAGTTGAAATTTCCGAGTGCGTTGCTAATATATTGGTTTTTATTCAAACTAAATTCTTATATATAAATAGTAAAATGTTATTAGTTTTAGTCAAAACTTTTTGAACTATTTAAAGTCTAATTTTTTAATACATATGGTGTAAGGTTTATACCTTTCAATGAGAATGACAAGGTAAAAATTATTGCTTTTCCATTTGAGACTTCTTCGCCATTCCTGCTATTATCTGACTTCTACAATGTTTTTTGGGTTGACTTGAAATGATCAAGAAAAATGTCGTTCTTCGAATGCAGAATGTCAGTAAATCATATTCTCAGGGTAATCAAAGTAGGGTGGTACTGGACAATACTTGTTTAGATATTCACAAAGGAGAAATCATTGCGATTATCGGTCGTAGTGGGTCAGGAAAATCTACCTTACTAAATATGATGAGTGGTATTGATATGCCCGATAGTGGTGCAATCAGTATAACGCATCAGATAATTAATCAGCTTACCGAATATAACCGTACTTGTTATCGTAGAAAAAACATGGGATTTGTGTTTCAGTTTTTTAATCTTATTCCTACACTAACAATAAGAGAAAATATATACCTTCCTCTGGAGCTGAATAATTGCCTTGATGCAGAAAATATTGCGTTTGTTGATACCTTACTTGATAAAATTGCTCTGAGCGATCGCATAAACAATTACCCAGATGAGTTGTCTGGTGGTGAGCAGCAACGCGTTGCAATATTACGCGCTATTGTTCATAAACCAAGCTTGGTATTTGCAGACGAGCCAACAGGAAATTTGGATGCGGAGTCGGGGAGAAGTGTTTTAAAGTTATTAGAAGCAATGGTACAGGAAAATCAAACGACACTTGTGATGGTAACCCACAGTACAGACGTCACCAAAATTGCAAATCGTGTGTTTTGTATGCAGCAAGGAAAACTAGTACGATTCCAGAGTGGTGATTAAAGTGCTGAAGAACAACACTGCACTATCACATATGAACTCATATAAGAACGCTTAGGATGTTTTATTCTTTTCATCGTTCCAAGCGGCTGTTATTTAAATCAAGCCTACGCTATTTAATTACTCATCCCCTACAAGTTCTTTTGGCTATTCTTGGTGTTGCCTTGGGAGTTGCCGTGGTCATTGCGATTGACTTAGCGAGCTCTAGTGCCGAATATGCGTTTACTGCAACTTCTGAAGTTTTCTCCAGTAAAGTGACACACAAAATTGAAAACGCCTCTCAAAATATTAATGAAAATCACTATGCAAAACTTCGGCTACGTTTTCCTCAATTGACGATGGCGCCGATCCTGGAAAAATCGATTAAACTCGATGATTTTCCATCACAACATTTTAAGCTGTATGGTGTAGATCCATTTTCTGAGTCACAATTTCGTGATTTTAGTATGAACACAATGGGAGAGAATCAACTTGTTTCTTTGTTCTCTGAATCAAATGCCGTATTAATATCGGAATCTATGGCGAGGAATAATGGACTAAATATAGCAGACAAATTGTATTTTACCATTGATGGAAAACGTAACGAAATTACCATTGTTGGTGTAATAAAAAGTAATAGTAAAAACATAAATGCCGCCCTGGATAACGTTTTTATTTGTGATATTTCTGTGGCTCAGGGCATTCTGAATCGTTTTGGTTTTCTGTCGCGCATTGAACTGTCTACCAACAACTCGGATATATTGAATCAGATTATTTCAGATTTACCGACTGAATACCGATTGACGCAGGTTGAAAATACCAGCAATGCACTATCTCAAATGACTTCAGCATTTCGAACTAACTTACAAGCCATGAGCTTATTGGCATTACTTGTTGGTATGTTCCTAATTTACAATACAATAACATTTTCCGTTATACAACGGAGAAGTCAGTTTGCGATTTTACGCACTATTGGAGTTACTCACAAAGAAATATTTTTCATGATTTCTACTGAATCATTTTTAATCGGTTTAATCGGAACTCTGTTGGGCTTGTTTTTGGGAATGTTGTTAGGAAAAGGATTATTAGTTCTTGTCGTGCGTTCCATTAATGATTTGTATTTTGATTTGAATTTGTCGCAACTCGTTATTGGGGAATTCTCTCTTTTTAAGGGATTGATGTTAGGATTGATAGCAACTTTGGCCTCAGCTTGGTTTCCCATGCGCGAAGCATTTAAAATAACGCCTCAAGAAAACTTGATCCGATCTTCTTTTGAAACTAAGAAACAATCATTGGCACCAAAGTTTGCGTTGTTTGGAATTATATTATTGATTTTCAGTTTAGTGCTTTTATTTACTTTTAGAGACTCATTATTTCTTAGTTTCTTTTTGCTGCTATTGGTGTTTTGTGCTTATGCGCTTCAAATTCCATTTTTTGTTACTAAAATTATTCACATTGTTCGACCAGTTGCGGTTAGCTATTTTGGGAACGTTGCGGCAATGACCCTGAGTAATATTTCAAATAGTCTAAGTCGTACGGGTATTGCTATGACTGCATTAACGCTGGCTGTAGCCACTGCGGTAGGTATCACTACAATGGTAGGTAGTTTTCGTTATGCAGTGACAGATTGGCTGGACGAGTCACTAAAGGAAGATGTTTATATTTCCTTTGTATCAAGTGCAGGCAACGGGGCGGAAGGAGAATTTACTCATCAGTTGAAAACGTTACTTGAAGAGTACAAAGACATTGATAATATTTCCACTCGATTGTGGACTAAAATTAATAGTCAATTCGGTAATCGACCCGCATTGATACAAGATTTACCAGAGCAAGGGTTTCAAAAGTTTCAAATTCTCGGTGATAA
>CALZJE010000094.1 GCA_945787715.1 uncultured Ectothiorhodospiraceae bacterium
TTGTTCATCGATTGCATCAGTGTGATTCAGTGTTACACAAAATTGAACCGGTGCGTCGAGCGATTGAAGGATATTCATGTTGTAGGTTAGCGCGACCCGGTCCTGCTTTTGTTTTAAGATATGATAATTCCATGCTGCCCAGGCAAGTTTTCGTTTCGGCAACACAGTATGATCAGTGTGCAATACCGCGTCATTCACCTGATAGGGAATGGCATTAAGTACGGCGTGTTCCATCAGTGTAACGTCATCCAGCATGCGTAATGCCTGATCACTGTGTGTTGCAATGAATAGGTAATCAAATTTTTCGCGGCCAAATTCATCACTGTCGATCTCAACATGTGTTGGAAAACGTTGAATACGTTTGACCGGTGTGTTTAATCGAATATTCTTTTCAAAGGGTGCGATAAGTTTTTGCACATAACTGTTGGAGCCACCTTTAATAACATGCCAAGTGGGGCGATCATTGACGTTGAGCATGCCGTGATTATGAAAAAAGCGTATAAAAAAGTGAGCTGGAAACTGGTGCATGATTTCCGGATCTGCCGACCACACCGCAGATCCCATTGGGATAATATAGTGATTGATAAATTCAAGACTGTAGTTATTGCGTTGCAGATATTCACCGAGACTTAAGGACTGATCCTGCTGTTCCAGGATGGTTATCGATTCCTTATTAAAGCGAATGATATCCTTTATCATGCCGTAAAATTTCGGGCGTAATAAATTTCTGCGCTGAGCAAATAAACTATTGAGTGTTGTGCCGTTATATTCTAGCCCCGTGCGTTCACATTTTACACTGAAACTCATTTGAGAAGGCTGTGCCTCAACACCCAGTTCTGTTAACAAATGGATGAAATTCGGATAAGTTTTATAATTGAATACGATAAAACCACTGTCCACCTGGTAATTTTTTTGCTGATGGTGAATGTTATGTGTGTGGGTGTGTCCACCAACATAATCGTTTGCTTCAAATACGGTGACATCATGTGTTTTCGAAAGATGGTATGCGGCAACATTGCCTGCAATACCGGTCCCGACCACTGCAATTTTCATCGCTTTTTCCTTTTGATTAACACGCGTTCCGGCACTGGGCGAAGATCCCAGATAAGGCCCAGCTTCTCCAGTATTTTTAAGCCGTAATAGGTCAGATCTATTTCCCACCAAAGAAGATCAAATGCGCTAGTGAGTTTATGGTAAATGTGCCGTGGTATAGCGAAACCGTGGATACGAAGAACCCCCATACCAACAACTGAGGACCGTTGGTTTCCAACGTGGGAGCATAGATTTCCAGCAAGTAGCCTGTAAAAAATAAAAGTGCAGCAAAAAACACGGGGATTAAAATATCAAAACGATCAAGAAATGTTAGCTCAGGATATTTTGAAAAATCCCTGATGGATTCATGTCGGGTCGAAAAATTTTCTCGTGTCAAAAACCAACACATATGACTCCACAAAAAACCATGCCGCTTGGGTGAATGTTGATCGGTTTCTTTGTCTGCGGTGGCGTGATGGATTCGGTGATGCGCCGCCCACCAGAGTGCGCCCCGTTGCACAGCAGTAGCGCCTAATAGTGCAAACAAAAATTGCATGAAGCGGCTGGTTTTGAATGTTTTGTGTGAAAAATATCGGTGATAAAAAGCAGTAATGGCAAACATACGAACAACATATAGCGCAACCGCAACAAAGACTGAAACAGCGCTCCAGCCAACAATAAAAACCAATAAGCAAGCAAGATGCAGCGCAATAAAGGGTAATGCTCTTGGCCAATCGATCGCTTTGCTGTTGTGGTTTTCATTTTTGTTATATTCATTCTGATAAGTATCAAACCACAGTGTCAGGCTTTGCGGTGAAATGCGTTTGTTTTTTCTCGTTTGCGCATCTGACGACATGCTCAGGTTCTCCGAGTGGGTTTTTTTGATAATTCTATTTTGTGTGGTACACGTTGTACCCGATTAATGTCATATCCCTGCTTACGGATAATGTCTAACATAGAATTTAACAGTGATTCAGATATTGATGGTGTTCTTGCCATTATCCAAACATAATCGCGTTTGACTCGACCAATAATAGTCAAAGAGTAATCGCTATCAAGGTGTACGATTCGATAGTCAGCTTTAAAGGGCCATATAAACTGCATTTCCCAAATCGCATTTGAGTCGGTATCAATCACTGTGCCGACGGGATGGTATTCAACGAGTTCTCCGTCAAAACTGCCTTTATTAAATTGAAACGTGGTAGCAATGCTTTCATCAGGATTTCGTTGATAAATTTCTACTGCGTTATAGGCATCTTTTTCAATAAAGGTTGGAATATTGGCAATCACGTACCACTTTCCCATAAAACGATCCAGATCAACATGATCAGCCAATTGAATAGGTTTGTGAGCACTGCAACCCATCGTTAAAAGTAAACCGAGTGTAAGCAATATTTTTATCACTGAACCAACTCCTTAAGCTGATAATTCAAAATGTTTCCACTCTCCGTGGTGGAACGTAGTGATAACCATTCATCTTGGGTTGAATACCATAAATCAATCTGGAATTTTTTTGTCATCAGCTGATAGTGCTTTGCGTCAACCTCGCGGCCTGCGATGTAAATTTTTTGCATGCCGCGTGGTTTTACTTCAACAGTTTCATATTCACCGGTTTGGCTATTCAATAATTTGCTTTGTTTGAGTATCATCGGATTCCAGTAGTAATAACTCTGAACGCAGCGATCATGGAATTCAGATCCCTGCTTGCTCGATACCTGAAACTGATCATTAATCAACTCACCGCTTACCTGATAGGAAATGCCGTTGTCATCAGTGCTGGAATTAATGCTTAACAAACAGCCGTTTTTCCAAACCTCTTTGTTGTTGTGGCGGTATTCATACGCGTTGAAAAACAAAAATTTCACGTCAAACGCTGCGTTGATATCAACGATTGTTTTGTCACCGGATTGCATAACACTAAATTGATGATTACCGATCGGCTTGTCGTCAAGTAGTACCGTAAAATCCCAGATTTTGGTCGTGGCCTGTGCACCGGTACTGAATAGGCCGAGACAAAACAGCAACGCAAGCAACTTCATGACAGTTCCTCGTTGTTTCTATTGGTCTGGGTTGTTTTTCGCGGGCCGGGAATGAACGCATTCGTCGATGCTATGTAATCACGATAAGCCGGCCGACGTTCGGTGATGGTGGATTCCATCAATGAAACTCCTGAGAAGCGGAGTAATAAAAATGTGATTATGATTGGTGAGGCAATACTCCACCAGGCGCCTTGATCTAGTGCAAATAGGAAAAATCCCCACCACACAGTCGCTTCACCGAAATAATTGGGATGTCTACTGTAGCGCCATAAGCCGGTGTCCATGACCTTGCCTTTATTTTCAGGTTTGGATTTGAATTGATACAATTGCCAATCAGCAATGGCTTCAAAACAGATTCCAAAGACAATTACCACTGCTGCTACGTAGCCTAATAGGCCCATTTCCGTGGGCGATGAAAATATGGCAAATAGCGGCAAAGTTAAAAGCCAGGCAAGTACTGCTTGAAAAACAAAAATGATCCCCCAGCTTTTCCAGCTAAAGCCTGGTGAATATTTTTCGCGAATTGCCTGATAACGAGGATCTTCCTCTTCTCCCCATGAGCGCACAGTTATGTGCGCGCACAGGCGAATCGACCAGGCAAGCAGTAATACTAAAACCAGCCATTCGCGCTGATTGACATCAGTGAGGTAGAACAATGCGGCACTGACAAACAACAGTGACCAGGCGCTGTCCACAATGCTAACATCATTCTTAACAACGCTTATTATCCAGGTTATGGTTGCCAGCAGCAGGCAGGCCAACAGGCCATCAAAATAAATTCCCCAATTCATACACGTTCCTTATTGGGCACTGAAATAGTTCGTTGGGTGTATTTGATGCATAAGAGCATCGCGGGCATTAAAATCGACCAGGCGATGGCCTGCATGAGCAATGCTTGTGGCGCCGGCAGAATCACCACCGCCCCCAACTTGGATGCGGAAAAATACGCAATCGGACCAAACACGCCGCCTAATGTAAAAGCAAGCCAATATCGCCCCTGTAACCACGCTAAAGAACTGTTTAACGTAGTGCCGAATATTGCCCAAATAGCGGCTATCCAAAGTGGCGCCAAACCATCAAAGTAGCTGTCGTTATAGGTAAATACACCCAATTGAACTAGCAGCGAATCCCACGCATAACCGACCACAGTAATGATCAATAAAGCCAAGGCATCCGCAGAGCGTGTTGTGGATGTGTAGAGATAGACAAACACAACAAGCAGCGCGAGCATGATCCCAAGTAGCGAAAGGTTATTTGCAGCTCCGAGAACACAGGCAAACCAACCGACTTGGAACAGGATATAGTTAACAGCTTTTGGGTAGGGCATAAGTGATTATCTTTTGCTAAATAAATAGTGACTGACCCACCATTCGTTACCATTCTGATAGCCGAACAGCTCTGAACAAGCCATGAAAAACATTCGCCAACGATTCCACCATTTCTCGGCGGCTTCTTTGCCGTAGGTGTCTTCTAAAATTGGAAAGATCTGTTTACGATTGTTATCCATGTTTTCCAGCCAGGCATTGGCTGTTTTTTCATAATGTATTCCAGACCAACGCCAACGGGCTTCCATCTCCAGATCATTTTGAAACCAAAGTGGGAGGTCATCGCTCGGCATCATGCCACCGCTAAAGAAGTATTGGCTCATCCAGTCGCTTTCATCTTTCATGTCGAACGCATAAGGCGTAGAGCGATGCACAAAGATATGCTTAAAAAATTTGCCACCATCATTCAGCCATAAGGCAATCTTTCCATATAGTGTTTTATAATTGCGCATATGTTCCATCATTTCGACGGATACCACCCGGTCGTAGTTTTGTCCCGGTTCGAAGTCGTTCATGTCACAAGTAATCACTTCTATATTGTTTAGTCCACGAAGATTTGCCTGCTCAAGAATATATTCACGCTGGGAGTGAGAATTGGATACTGCAGTGATTTCACTGTCAGGAAAATTTTCTGCCATATATAAAGTTAACGAACCCCAACCGCATCCCAGTTCCAGAATCGACATGCCATTCTGAAGATCTGCGTTTTCACAGGTTTTTGATAGAGCCAGTTGTTCGGCCTCCGTCAACGTTGTTGTGGTGCTATCCCAGAAACAGCAACTGTACTTGCGATGATCCCCTAATATGTGCTGATAGAAGCGGGCAGGGATTTCATAGTGCTGTTCATTGGCTATGTCAGTTAATACTGCAATTGGCGCTAAATTCATTTGCCGGATGAACACCGTTTGCGCCAATGCCGTGAGCTCTGGATTATCACTGTTTATTTCTTTGAGCCGTTGTTTAATCAGCAAGCGCATCCCGCGTCGCAGAATAACATCAGGAAAGTAACCGGATTCCGATAGATCAACTGCCAGATTGGATTGATTCATGGTGTATATCCTTATTGTTAATAGTTTTAAAAATGTTCTTAAAGTTTTCAGGCACTGAGCAAGGTTAGACAAGAGCAGTGCATCATAAGCTCGGTAGTCTTACTGACTACATCGGTATCTAAAAAACACACATAAGCGATAATTAAAAAGTTATACAAAAATGATACATTTTACAAGAAATATTTTAAAATTTTATTTAAATTTAAGAAAAACGTATAGAAACGTTGTTAATAGAGATAAAAAATAGGGCGTGGATAATTTTCTTATGATTTGTGAGGAATGAAAGTGATGCAAATAATATACATTGTAAAAATTACAAAGCACGTTATGTGGCTGTTTAGTTGGATTATTTTGGGACAGTAAGCAGTGTAAGTTGCTTGGCGCGAGGGTGGTGGGGTGAAAAAAATCTGGTCTTCTCGTCATCAACGGATGAGGGAGAGGAGGGAATTGCATGCGCAATGACGAGAAAGCCAGATTAAACAACACGGTAGTGCTGGCGTCGGGTGTGATCGCCAACGTTGGGTTTATATGTCGATAATACTTTTCAGTGTCTTGGAGTCCTCCGGTGAAGGATTGTGATTAAAGTTGCCGAGAATTTTCGCCAGCAGCTTAATATCTGGTTGCGAAGTGGCGTCATTCGCGATTTTGTTTAGCGCCTTTTTGTCTGTGCTATTTACCGAGTGTTGAATGTTGTGTAGCGCATGCGCAATTATCCTCAAGGAGTCGTTCATGTTCTTGTTGCTCATTATGGATTTAAGTTCTGCTTTATCACTATCGCTGGGGAAATGATTTGTGCTTAACGTGATTTCTGCAATTCGCTTGATTACACTTTTATGTGCATCCCCAGCTTGCGTGCCGGTCATTGAAGCGAGACTTATAATAATGATAAGTAACAGCGAATGATACTTTTTCATGCTAATCTCCTTAGTTGTACAAAAGTTGTCAATAACTCAGCGAGTTAGGTAAAAATAACCAAAGAAATACAATAAATCAAGATAAAAAACTATATAAACTTATACAAAACATATATTATCTGCCGTGCATCAGAACAAGTTTAGCTAAATACGATCGTATTATGGGTATCTATAAGCTTCTCAAAAAAGGAGAGTCACGATGAAAACACAACAGAGTGTTTTAAGGAAAAATCAGGATAGGGGTGCTTTACTATTGCTGAGTTTTCTATTGCTTTCGGTATTGGTTGCCGCGTTTAACGCAGGCAGTGTGAAGGCCGGTGAAATTAAGAGCCATCCGCTTATCGGTAAGCTCTGGTCTGTTAAAGAAAATAAATTTGTGGCTGTGAATGCGGTAAAAGACGCAGTTTTGCGCAGTAACTATATTATTGTCGGAGAAACCCACGATAACGCAGATCATCATATCGCTCAGGCTCAAGTGATGCAGTGGTTTTTGGATGAGAATCGTCGGATAAATCCGGTGTTTGAAATGCTGTCTAATGATCAACTCGGAAAATTACAAAAAGCCGTATTAAATTCGAGCGATGCTTTTTTCGATAAAGTCGCCTGGGAAGACAGTGGTTGGCCAGATAGGTCCTTGTACAAACCGGTGTTTGATATCGTTGTTAAACAAAATTTACCGATGTTTGCTGCACAAGTTGAGCGCGATGTATTGATGGGGTTGATGAAAAAAGGAGAGCAGGATTTGCCTGATGATATTTTCCGCTATCTCAGTGGTGTCACATTGGATGCATCTGCCAAAGACTTTATGAAGCAGGAAATTATCGATTCTCATTGTGGTATGCTGCCAGAGAAAATGGTAGACCCGATGATTTTGGGGCAACGAGTTCGCGATGCTGTTATGGCAAAAGCAATGATTTTGGCGGCAAACAGTGAGCCTGCGATTTTGATTGCAGGATCTGGTCATGGGCGAACCGACTTTGGTGTACCTGCTTATATAAAGAGTCGTCAACCTCAAGCATCAATTACCGCTATCGCGATGATGGAGGTAGTCGAAGAAATTACTGAGCCTGCAGAGTACGCTCAAGCGTGGGCGAGTGACGGCATACCTTTCGATTATGTTTGGTTTAGTGGACGAATGGCAAGAGAAGATCCTTGTGAAGAAATGCGTCAATATATGAAACATCATAAAACTGGGGCATAAAAATAACAAAATTTATAACTCAAGTTTCGGAGTTTAAATTTCATGATGAATGCAACAGCCACGGGATACACCCCATATAAAAGACGCTGTAAATACTTCCCTGTAAGCTCAACGGTAGCATCCCTGCTACCGATGCTTTTATATGGGGTGTATCCCGTGGCTGCAACTTGAGTTATAACTACGCAGTTTGTTCTTTATTTCTGACTTGTTGATAAAACTGATTTCACTGAAGAC
Source organism: uncultured Ectothiorhodospiraceae bacterium (assembly GCA_945787715.1). GTDB lineage: Bacteria > Pseudomonadota > Gammaproteobacteria > S012-40 > S012-40 > CALZJE01. The sequence continues at coordinate 7,795 of CALZJE010000094.1, forward strand.
TTGCCATCAATCTTCAGTGAACTGATAGTTGAATTATTTAAGCAGTAAGCAGTAAGCACTTGTCGTATTAGTTGAGGTGACTAAGCTGTGATTGATAATGATTTATCGCTTGTTCTCGAGATTGTTTTAAATCCACTATAGGTTTAGGTATGTCATTTGTATCGCCAAGCTCCAAACTCAACGAAGCGGATTTGGTTTTTATGGATTCATGTGGCGCGTGAATTTTTTTGTTATCGAGATTAGTTAGTTCTGGTAACCACCGACGAATATATTTTCCTTCGGGATCAAACTTTTTGCTTTGTGTAACAGGATTAAATATCCTGAAATAGGGTGCAGCATCGGCACCGCAACCTGCAACCCATTGCCAATTTAACGAGTTGCTGGCGAGGTCAGCATCGACTAGTGTATCCCAAAACCAGCGGGCACCATGTAGCCAATGTATGAGTGCATTTTTACATAACAGCGAAGCAGTAATCATGCGTACCCTATTATGCATAGTTCCCGTTGCCCATAGCTCACGCATTCCAGCGTCGACAATGGGGATGCCTGTTTTACCCTGCTGCCAGACGCTTAGAAACTGTTTCGCGTTATTATCGTTATGCCAGATAAAATTTTTATAGCGTTCATTGAGTGGTTGATCCGTAGTTTTTGGAAAATGAACTAAGATAGAATTGGCAAAATCCCGCCATGCGATTTCTCTCACAAAATGTTCCGCCTGGCTATTATCTGGAAACACTTCATATTGAACGAGTTGTGCCAGGATCTGTTTTGGCGAAATAACACCGAGTTGTAAATAGGCTGATAATCGAGATGTTTGATAGTTTAAAAAATCACGCTGGCTGGTGTAATCCGGCAGGCGTTGCTCGATAAATTGTTGGCTTACATCCAATGCCTGTTGCTCACCGGGTTGCCAATAATGCGCAAGCTTATGGTGCCAATTAAACGAATCCAGCAAGTTTAATGTATCCAGTTGTTTTTCGTTTGTCAGCGTTAAATCAAATGTAGTGATTTTAGGCTTCGGCAGTACGGCGTTGTCTTGATTGGCAAGTTGCTTTCGCCAGCTGCGATAAAACGGCGTAAAAACTTTATAAGGTGAGCCGGTTTTGGTTTGTATCTCATTGATGTCGACAAGTGTGCGATCATTAAATCGAAAGAAATCTACCCCTTTTCGTGTTAACTGTTTTTCAATTTTTTCATCTCTTGCCAGTAATGCTGGTTCATTGACCCGGTTGCAATAAACGGCAGAGATATTCTGTTCTGCTACTAATTGCTCGATAACTGATAATGCGCTTCCTTCAAAAAACTTCAGCTGACTACCGCAGTTTTGTAATGACTGGGCGAGAGATAACAGGGTTTGATGCAACCACCATCGATTTGCCGCGCCAGGTGGCCAGCCTCCGTATTCTTTCGGGGAGTGAATAAAGATGGGAATCACCGTGCGATAGGTTTGGCAGGCTTCCCAAAGTGCGCGATTATCAGTTAATCTCAGATCCTGTCGCAACCAGACTAAGGCAGTTTCATTCCTCAATTTTAATTATTCCATCAATCTTGGTTAAGGCTTGTCGAATGTCTACACCAATGGGAATGGCTCCAGCATTAAGAATTTTATCGTGATGGCTGACGGCAATATTGCCGCCAAAAAAGACCGGTACTTGTGCGTCATTCACCAGTGCTTCAAGTCTTTCGTAAAAAGAATCTTCATCGGGTGCAATTGAGCCGGACAACAGAATACCATCCGCATTTACCCGCGTGACGGGGATGATGAGTTCTTCTAGCGGTGTATTGGCGCCAAGAATAACCAGTTGATAATCATGGCTCAGTGCAGAGAGACAGAATAGCAGTAATCCCACTTCGTGATATTCATGAGGGATACAAGCGGCGACCAGGATTGGACCCGTTTGAGAATATTTTTGATGATGGAATCGCGCGCCAATTTTATTTCTGAGATAAGTGCCAAAAAAATGCTCTTCAGCAATGCTGCCTTCTGCGGTTTCCCAGCGTTTACCAAGTGTTTTTAGTAGCGGCACGATGAGCTTACTTATCACCAGGTCAACCGGATAGAGGGATAAGGCTTCGTTGTAAGTCTGCTCCAGAATATTGGTATCAAAGCGAACTACGGCATTTACCATTCTACGCTGGTAAACGCTCCAGGGGTCGGCCTGAATTATTTCTTCAACTTCGCCCTGCGTGTTTAGCTGGTTCTTAACCTGTCCAATCGATATGCCTTTGTCCAGCAACTCCATGATGCGTTGGATCATGTCGATATTTTCCTGGGTATACATTCGATGCCCTTTAGGCGTCCGTACCGGCTGGATTAATCCATAGCGTCGCTCCCAGGCTCGCAAGGTAATGGAGTTTACGCCGGTAATACTCGAAACGGTTCGTATAGGGAAAAGCTCTTTGTCCGTTAAGGTTTTTTTATTGCTGCTTGCGCTCATATTTAAACTCTCTTGAGGCGTTTAATGAAAAAATGAAATCTGTACTTGAAATCAAGAAAATACTAGCTATCATGTATAAATATTGTATAACTATATTTCGCTGTGCGCTAGTGTGATTTAGGAGAAAATCATGAAAATGAAACAAATAGTTGGCTTTTTATTGTTGGCGATGTTCAGCGCCGCAGGTGTTGTACATGCATCAGATACTAGTCATTGCCCAGACGTATTAAACTTTGAAAAACAACGGCTTGTAAGTAAAGAAAATGTAAATCTTTGTAAAGAATATCTGGGCAAAGTGGTATTGATAGTAAATACTGCGAGCAAGTGCGGGTTTACACCGCAGTATGAGGGACTCGAAGCCTTATACAGAAAGTACAAAGATGATGGTTTTGTGGTGCTGGGTTTTCCATCAAACGATTTCGGGCAGCAGGAGCCGGGTAGTGAAGAGGAAATAGCAGATTTTTGTCGTCGTACTTACGGTGTAGAATTCCCCATGTTTAAAAAAACCACGGTGACTCGTTTTAACGCGGAACCGCTGTATCAAGCCTTGGGTAAAAAGTCTGGTGAGTTCCCTGAGTGGAATTTTCATAAATACCTATTGGATCGGCAAGGAAACCTGGTGGCCAGTTATAACAGTCGTGTTGCGCCGCAAGATGGTAGATTAGTAGATCGCATTAAATCGCTCTTGTAGAGCGATCCTCGTTGTCGCCAACTCTTTGTTGGCGACCTTTATTATGTGCGAATTATTGTAGGGCGCTTCCAGCTATTGAGTTTGATTTTGTCTTACTCTCATCACGCAAGATTATTTTCCGGAATTACCTAGCTGTATATCAGTAAGGAATGCGATTTTTAAAATCTTCTTTGGTATATGGTGATTCATAATCTAGGCATTACCGTAGTAATATGGACTCTGAAAAAGTTACCTGAAAATGCAATCGAATAAAAAACGCGATACTTCTTTTGTTATCTGGTAACTCCTCACAGTGTTTCTCATAACAAAGCGTTTGGTGCTAGACAGGTCGCGGAAACCGTTATCCGCATGGATGCGGACATCGAGCGCCCAGGGAAGGGTTCGCAGCGTGTTTTGAAGAACTGTCTAGTGCCGAACGCGTGTTGTGCCACATATGGGTGAGTAGTTACGTTACCGCGTCCTTTAATCTTGAGATGGTTACGGATTTATTTATGACATTTCCAACAATCTCCAGGCCCTTCATTGGCTTGATGGCAGCGCTGACAAAAACCCATGTTCAGCGGTTTTGTTTTCTCCGCGACAGTCATCGAACCGACATTGCCGTGACATAGGCCGCAAACTTCCGCAACTTTTTCCACGGGATAATCTGCGTCGAACACAAATTTTCGCAAATGTTTCTCGTGAGTAAAGTGTACATAGTCAGGTAGATCTGTCACCTTTTTCCACTCGGGAGATTGTTTGTTTTCCCAATATTCTGTCAGTTTCTGAATGCGTGGTTTATCGGTCGCGATGATTTTGTGGCAACCCATACATTTGCTGGTGGGTGGAATGCCAGCGACTTTGCTACGACGTGCATAGGTATGGCAATACATGCAGTTTATCTTATTTTCCTTAACATGCGTATTGTGCGGAAACTCAATAGGCTGCTCAACATCTTCTCCTTCATGAGTACCTATTGGAGG
>CALZJE010000095.1 GCA_945787715.1 uncultured Ectothiorhodospiraceae bacterium
CTCACACAAGTATAACCACCATAATAAACATATCTTTATACTTATGTCACTGCATAAGATTCTCAGGAATATTCCAATTCCAGTTTAGCGTCTTAAAGAGAAAATCAGATTGTTCGCCTTTCTTCAAACAGATCGATTGAGTTATATCTGTATGCATTTCGCCCACAATCAATATATCTGATTATTATTCACCCAGCAAATGGAGGTATATCAAGACTTTTGGCTAAATTCCATATATATATTCATATATACTAACTTGGTACATTTTTTAAATTCAATAAACAAGGCTTGCTAATTTGTGAAAACCACCAGCAACAAATGTCTTTCAGTTTAAAAGCAACCTAACAAAATAATTAATTGGATATTTTACAGCGTTAGGCCAATCAGGTAATTGTTAAATAGTAGGAAAAAAAATGAAACAGAAGAAGATAAAATGGAAAACAGGCTCATAAAACGATTGCTGCGCATTTTTTCGATAATCATTCTCGCGATACTCGTCATCATTTTGGTTGCGGTCGTCGGCCTATTCGTCTACGAACCTTCACCTGCGCAGGACTTCTCCTTCAGTTCAGCAGGAAAGACGATTCAGCTTTCAGATGGACGCACCTTAGCTTACTTAGACATTGGGAACCCTGAAGGCAGGCCTTTGTTCTACTTCCACGGGGGGCCGGGATCACGTCTCGAAGGGCTTCTCTTTGATGAACTCAACCAGCAATTGGGGATCCGTATGATAGCCCTTGATCGCCCTGGCTTCGGATTGTCCGACTTTCAAAAGGATCGTACGTATCTCGATTGGTCTAACGACGTTAGCGAGTTGGCAGACCAACTACGCATTGACCAATTTGCTGTGCTGGGCTGGGGCCCCCTATGCAAGAGACGATTTACCCCAAAGCGCGTTGACTGAGGATACCTTTGGCGGTTCCGTGTTCAATAAGCTGTTCATCTGGAGCACAAATAACAGCCTGTGGCTGATGCGAGCTTTCTTCAAGACGATGCGTATCCTTATCTTCAGCGACCCTGTTGCTTTGACTGAAAGTTCCAGCGACACGAATATGTCAGCGAAGGATATGCAGTTTTTCGCTCGCGGCGAATACACCGCCGCATTTATCGAGGCATTTCGCCAGGGTACCGAAGGGATAACACACGACTTCACTATTGAACGCCTAGACTGGCCATTCGAGCTCGAGGAAATCCATGCACCAACAGTATTGGTATTCCATGGTGAGGAGGATGGAGGGGTACACCCAAATATTGGTGAATATGTATGCATGCGTATACCATCGTGCGATGAACCGATGATTTATCCAGATGAGGGTCATTCAGTTGTTTATTATCGCTACGAAGAGATTATCCAAGCATTACTCGAGGCATGGGAATAATACAGCCTCACAATACCCCTTGAGGTGGACCGCAAGTAAATTTTTTATCTATTATAGTTTAGTATTTTGTCGACAAAAGGCAATACCGGTGCCGCTAGCATTTAAATCATGCTAGACGAAGCAATACGCAACCAACGCTTTAAACCTGAGGAAAAAATATTACTCATGATTCCCGAGTCAGGACGATTTTCTGTAACCTACGCATTGCTCACTGCTGGGGCTGCACAGTGGTTGGCCGTCTTTACGCGCTGCAACTAGAAGAACTAGACAACATCTAGCCCAATAGTCTTTCCACATACTCAGAGCGACTTCATTATGAACATACGTGACCGAAATGATCCAAAAATTTACGATACATTTTTATATGCGCCGCACATTAGCGTATACCCAGAAGATCAACTACGACAGAACAAAGATCTACAACGCAAAACACGACGCTTCCTCTATCCTCCCGTAAGAGTCATTTGCAAAATCCTTATACCTATTATCTTAGCGGTAAAACGGATTTTACCTCGCGTGGGGTACTTTACAAACTTGGCGTTTGGTTCATTAAAAAAATGCGATCTCCTGATGCATCGCACTATTTTTTGCAACACTTTCATGTCGAGGCCAACATCATCAACTTTATCGCTAAGAATTGTGGCTCGGACAGCGTACACGCTGTAGATCTAAAGCCAAAAACCATTGACGAACTAGTCGACTATGATGGTATAAACGCCATAACATCAACATCTATAATCTCATGCTTGATCTCGGGTTACTGGATGAAGCCAACACCACTCACCGCATACCATTGGACAAACTCGATTTCTCACCACTCGAATCCATTGATGTGGACGTCGAAGAACACAGAAAATGTTTGGCCAATTTGGATACGGATACCGGTCTTTATATCATGGGTGTGTTCATGGCTTTGTTTTTTACTGATAATGAACTCGAACGAGCGATCACATCATTGCAACTTGATGAGAGGTTGATGAGAGTTAGATGATTACCCTGGCTAATCTTACTGGGGGAAACCGCTTCCGCTATTGGACACCGATGAAATTCACCAACTGGATCGGTTACAGTGACGACCCTGTTCGAGACTGACGCTGGCATATGATGGTACAGGAATATGCGCACAACCACTTACTGAGTTTACAAAAAATACAATCGCAACAAAATGAGGTCAAAGAAACTAAACTCCCCGTGAACGATATTGTTTAGTTGTCCAGGAAGACTATTTTGACTATGCTCTTGCACTACATACTGAGGCTGAGGCAAATAATAGTGAGTTAACTATTTATCGCTCACAACTTCTCTGCTAACCTTTAGCTTCATGGATCCGACATTTTGTGATTTTGAATTGAATTGAATTAACCTTGATTAAAATAAGGTTCATAAACTCTATGATATCAAAAATCGCAAATAACGGCGTCACCGGTCTGAGTACAACACGTCATTGGTTAATCGCTATGCTGTTAGCCTGCAACCTAGGTATGAGCTCGGGTGCATATGGTGAACTGACTACAGACTTTTTTGTTTTTCCTAGCATAACCGCCACCCATCGCTCGCAGTCTCCCAGTGCCCATGGGATTGAGCGAGATGATTTTATTCCAGCAGCAGATCTTTTTTTCACAGCTGATTATAGAGATTTTCGTGTCTTGGCAGAATTATTCGGGGAAATTGACGGCACACATGGTACTCATCTAGAACGCTTTCAAGTCGGTTGGCTCCCTAACTCTGATCTCGCCGTGTGGTTAGGCCGATTTCATAATCCCTTGGGGTTCTGGAATACCGCTTATCATCATGGCGGTTATTTACAGACTTCCGTATCTCGCCCAGCCATTATAGCGTTCGAGCATGACAGGGGCATCCTGCCCATACATATTTCAGGTTTACTTGTTGAGAAAACCATTAACACAGCACACTCAAGTTGGCATTATGCAATTGGACTCGGTGCTGGGCCCCATTTAAAGGAGCATCTTGAAGCAGTAGATCTGCCTAAACTGACAGATGATCCAACAAAATTGGTTGCATCTTTCCGGCTCTCTTGGCAGCCTGCCAAGGCCTCAGATAATCAACTTGGTGTATTTATTAGCAGCGCAACCATTCCTAGCAAAAGATTAGAAATTGAGAAACTGAAGCAACAGGTAGGTGGCATTTATACTGACTGGCATTTTCGAGCAATGCGTATAACTGGGGCTCTATTTTCCGTCACCAGCAACATCAAACAATCCAATGAGCACACTAAGGGCAGTTTTATCAATAGCTACGTCCAACTTGAATCTCCCTGGGATAGCAACTGGATACCCTATGGACGACTTGAAAAGAGTATGAGTGATGAAGCAGATCCCTACCTGAACCATATGCATAATTTTATACGTGATCGAGAGCTCATCGGTATTCGCTTTGATATGACAAGACATCAATCCCTAAAATTAGAAATAAGCGAGGTACACCTTGCAGCGTCGAATTATAGTCAGGCAACGTTACAATGGAGTGCTGTCTTTCCATGAAAATGCGTTTCACCCCATTACTACTCGCTATTTTAGTGCTTTGTAATATGATAGGCAGCTTGACAGCAGCAGAGAAAAAAGTGGTATTAGTGACGGGTGCTCAAACGACTAACCTAATGCTTAACCGATCAGAAGTACGTCAACTTTTTCTCGGTGGCGACATTACGAAAAATGGAATTCGCATTGTGGCTGTGATCAACGATAAGGATCCTCTATTATATGAAATATTTTTACAAAAAATCGTCTTTATGTCGGCGCGCACTTATGAGCGACGACTAATATCGCATGTCTTACACAAAGGTGGCCAACGAATACCATATGCATCAAACTTGGATTCACTGGAAAAAAGTTTAACCTCTAATTCTGGTTGGGTTTCCTTCATGTGGGAACAATCCGCTCACTCCAAACCAACTATCACCGTAATTGGAGAGCTATGGCACGGATCCACAGATTGAATCTATTTGCTAGCTCACTCAGTAAACGATTAGTGTTTGGTGGATTGCTAATCCATGTAATACTAATTCCATTACTGTTTTACGGCATCGCGGTTATCGTCAAAGAAGGTTATGAGCAACGATTCATCGATCAAGTCCGTTCCAACGCGAGATCGTTCTCTACATTATTGCCCAAAGACCTTACCATAGAAAACATCCAAACCATCATCGATAACGCTTTATTTGAAGGTCGGGTTGTCTTTGCCAAGACAGCTCCCTTTACTACTAATGATGCGCATCATGCTGATTCTTTCCAAGAGGATTTTTTCTTTGGACAACATAATGACAAAATCTATTACATCGCAGTTCCTGTGGAAACCAGTAGCAACATCGTGCAGTTGCAATTAGGTTACGACGAAACCACTGTACATGAGCAAATCCAAACGACCTATTTAAGCGGTCTATATCTCGCCATTGGCTATGTAATACTATCTATGGTGTTTGGTACTCTAATGGGCTCTCAAGTAACGCGGCCAATACGAAAACTACGGGATGTCGCTCGTGAAGTCGCCTCAGGTGCCTCAACCAAAAAGTTGACTATTGAAACCAGTGTGTCTGAAGTGGCTAGTCTGGCACATGATTTAGAGTCGATGCGACAGAAGCTGGTGAGAACAACAGAAGAGATTGCGACACGTGAGATGTATATTCGGGATGTAATGAATAATGTCATGGATGGCATTATCACGGTCAATGAAGCGTGTAATATTGAGTCTTTAAATCCGGCCGTGGAAAGACTATTTGGGTATAAGCGCGCAGACTTGATAGGGAAAAACATCGCTCTGCTTTTTACTCCTCAAGTTACCCCTCAAGTCGACTCCGATGCACCTCAACGGGATGAACTATCGTTTACCGCTGAGGGCTGGACATTATCGAATACACATCATCTTAGCCTGCAAGAAGTATGGGGAAAACGTTCAGATAACAGCGAGTTTCCACTGGAAATTACCAGTCGTCAACTCTCCCTTGATCAATTTGGTCACCATATCATTGTGGCCCGTGACATGACAGCACACAAACAAGCTGATGCTGAGATTAAAGCATTGCATCGGGATCTAGAGCAACGCGTAGAAAAACGTACCAGGGAGCTAGCCGCAGCTAATGAGCGGCTGGAATATCAAGCTATGCATGATGCGCTCACAGACCTTCCAAACCGCGTACTATTGCAGGATCGTTTAAATCAATCGATATATTTAGCTCAACGCAACAATACAACACTCGCATTATTGATTCTAGACCTTAACAACTTTAAAGAAATCAACGATACTTTAGGGCATCATGTTGGCGATTTATTGTTACAACAAGTTGCCGAAAGAATGCATTGCGCATTAAGAGCCTCAGATACAATTTCTCGAGTGGGCGGTGACGAATTTGCTTTGCTATTGCCTACCGATGTAACACTTGATCATGCCTGCCAGACCGCGCAAAAACTCGTTACAGAAATGGAAGAGAGCTTTGTGTTGAAGAAGCAACGTTTTCATGTGGGTGTCAGTATCGGTGTCGCACTCTATCCAGAACATGGCACTGATAGGCAAACCTTGATGCGCCATGCAGATGTTGCAATGTATGTCGCCAAGCGAAAAGGCACCGGTTACAGTGTCTATGATCCAGCACAAGACGAACATAGTTTGAGTCGACTTGAACTGATGGGTGAACTACGTCATGCCATTGAGCGGGATGAACTTGTTTTATATTACCAGCCCAAATTTGATCTCAAACAGTCAAGAATCTCTGAGTTAGAGGTACTGATACGTTGGCAACATCCACAACGCGGTCTGTTATTGCCAGATGAATTTATCGGCTTGGCAGAACATAGCGGCCTCATTCATACACTTAGTAAGTGGATTATTGGCAAGGCGATTCATCAATGTGGTGTGTTTCATCAAGATGGATTAGATGTCGCCGTTGCTATCAATCTGTCAATGCATAACTTACGTGATAGCTCTCTTCCACAGCAAGTTGCTGACACTCTAGAAAAATACCAATTGCCACCAAATTACTTGATATTAGAAATAACAGAAAGTGCCGTTATGGCCGACCCCCGCCATGCCGTGGAAATCCTCGGCCAACTTAATAATATGGGCGTACGCTTAGCCATTGATGACTTTGGTACAGGCTATTCCTCACTCTCTTATCTTAAGCAGCTTCCCGTCGATGAAATCAAAATCGATAAATCTTTTGTTTTAGACATGACAAATGATAATGACGACTTGATTATTGTGCGCTCCACCATAGACCTAGCTCACAACATGGGGCGCAAGGTTACGGCTGAAGGTGTAGAAACACAAGAAGCTTGGGAGCAACTCGCCACGATGGGATGTGACTCGATTCAAGGTTACTATATTGCCCAATCTATGCCTGCTGATGAAATCATGGATTGCTTAACGCGCATCCAACCAAAAGCTTAATACTCAATCCTTTGTAAGGACCAATCTTATGCACGGCACGAGATCTGTCCCTATTAAGCTACTACTAAGCTACTATGACCAATTCATAGCCAACATCAATGGCTTCTTTTTCTAACAATATAGATCACAAAAGAATATACCAATACATTCCAGACAATAACCAAAACACCTAATATCACCCCCAGTTCATAATTCATCAATTCAGGATAGATCAAGGGAGACAAGTAATGTTCTAAAAAACCAGATTCATATTCTAACGTTCCCGCAGCCTTGCGGAAAAAGTTTTCTAGTGGTGTCAACGGGCATACCCACCCCATCAAATTTACCATTGCCGCCCATAAAACCATGGGAATATGTATCCACGCAAAACGAGGCTTAAAATAAACAAGAAGACCACCCAAAATCACAGTGATAACAAAACTGAAGTGAACTAATATTATTAAATCAGCCAAACCGGATACTCTCGCGTAGCATAGTAGGCAAATTAGTCATCTGTAGGCACCAAAATTTGAATTAACGATATTGTCGTAATACGCTTGACATTCTAGCTCACCACCGCCAACGACGCGTTTATTAATTAAGGGGCCGTGTGTTTCTGTAACCACGGTATACTGACCTTCATTATGTAAGTCATCATAAAAGTAAACATTGACCCACTCTACTCCCGGTAACAATTTGGCCCGGTTCGATCTGGTGCTTTAACACTAGCCTCATCGGCCTTGGCCCGAACATAGGACGCTTGAGCTGCATCAGTCGGCATCGCTGATGGTTGATTCATAATTTATCGAGAATCCCTGGAACGCTTGAGTATTGACAGATGAACTATTTCTAATAACTTTAATTATATACTACCTCTGTGATCACACGTTCATTTTATTTTATTTTCAATCGCCTATTTACCTCTCGATCAATGTTTGTCTCAACACTGTTCCAAAAACAATTGACCACCTATAAACGGATAAACATTACCACTCTGTTCCAACCTAGTACCGACATCAATTCTGGTGCTTTTATTGCGTTAGGATTCGCGGCCATATAGCTTAACAAATTAATCAATGAGGTAATTTTGACGCAATGAAATTTAAACAAAATACAAGATTAGCTATCTTGCATGAATTAAATTGTAATACATCGTTAATTTAGACACTCTTTGTATCAAACAAACCGCAAAAATAGTATATTTTTCAAAAATAAGTATATCTATTATCCTGAACTATAATTAAATGTTCAGACTAGTCGACTAAAATAATCGGGAAACACATGATTAAAATCAAAACAAGTATTGAAAATTCTTTCGGCAATTTTGGTCGCTTTATATACGATAATAAATTTAAGACGCTTTGCATTGTTCTACTCGTTATTGCTGGTTTTTTCTCTCAATTGCCAAAATTAACAATAGATACATCCAGTGAAGGCTTTCTTCACGAAAATGACCCGACGCTTTTACAGTACAACACGTTTAGAGAGCAATTCGGGCGGGATGAGGTTTTGCTGCTGGCGATAAAAACGCCCGATGTTTTTACCAATGAATTTCTTTCCAAATTAGACAATCTGCATACGGAATTAGAAGACAACGTTCCCTATCTTGACGAGATTAATAGCCTTATCAATGCGCGTAATACCCGTGGTGTGGGTGACAGTTTAATTGTTGATGATCTTTTTGAAGAACTGCCCGGTTCTGTAGAAGAAATGCAGGATAAAAAGTCACTGACTCTTAATAGCAAGTTGTTTAAAAATCTGGTGATCTCAGAGGATGGCGAATTTACAACAATAATGATCCGCTCTAGTGCTTATGCAGTTGAGAGCACTGATGACGTCGATCTTATGGAAGGTTTTGAAGAAGAACCTGATATACCTGCGAAGGAAGAACAGCGTAAATTTTTAACCGATGCACAAAATTCAGAACTTGTAGAAAAAGTTTATGAAATTATAAAAAAGTATAAAAGTGACGACTTTAAAATTTATGCGGCTGGCACGCCTGTAGTCATCGATCGCATTAAACGTGCAATGCAGCATGATATGCAAACATTTACCAAATTATCCCTACTTGGAATCGCAATAATTCTTTTTCTCCTGTTTAGACGAATCTCAGGCGTGCTTATGCCTTTAATAGTAGTGATATTAACTTTGCTCTCTACTTTCGCCGCAATGGCAGCAACAGGCACAGCATTAAAACTCCCTACTCAAATTTTGCCGTCGTTTCTATTAGCCGTAGGTGTTGCAGCATCTGTTCATCTGCTAGCGATGTTTTTTCGGTATTTTGATCACCATGAAAATAAACGTGATGCAATAGCTCATGCTTTAAGCCACTCTGGTTTAGCAATCACTATGACTAGTTTAACAACTGCGGCCGGTCTACTTTCATTTTCGGCGTCTGAAGTTGCCCCCATTTCTGACTTAGGACTATTTTCAGCCGGTGGTGTGCTAATTTCGCTTATCTATTCGCTCGTACTCTTACCCGCTCTTATTGCGATTATTCCAATAAAACATAAAAAAGATATTAAATCTGTTTCTCGTATAAAAGTAATGGATACCGTGTTATTAAAAATTGCAGACTTTTCTACCAGTAATCATAAACTCATCATTGGAATTGCTGTATTAGCATTTTTAATCGCGATTGGTGGTTTACTCAAAACCACTTTCTACCATGATCCTCTCAAGTGGCTTCCCGAAAGTTGGGATACACGAAAGGCAACCGAGCTGGTGGATATTAAACTCAAGGGTTCAGGTTTTCTTGAAGTGATTATAGACACTGGTGAAGTCAACGGTCTCTACGATCCCAAACTCATGTCTAGCATCGATAATCTAAACCGTAAAATAAATACACTCACAACAGAAAATGTCTCTGTTGGAAAAACGATTTCAGTACTTGATATTCTTAAAGAGAGTAATCGCGCATTACATGCCAATGATGAAGCTTTCTACCGCATCCCCAGCGACAGAGCGCTGATTGCGCAGGAATTGCTACTGTTTGAAAACTCAGGCTCAGACGACCTGGAAGATTTTGTCGACAGTCAATTTAGTATGGCACGAATTTCCGTTAAAACACAGTGGACCGATGCAGCAAGCAATGCCGACTTTGTCAGACTTATTGAGAAAGAAATAGCAAGTACTTTGGACCCATCCTTATCAACTTACGTTACTGGAATGGGTTCACTCTTTAGTCGCACGCTCAGTGCCGCCATCGAAAGTAGTAAAATAAGTTATGTGGTTGCTACAGTTATCATTACTTTTATGATGATCGTTATGCTGGGGCAGATAAAACTTGGTCTCATCAGCATGATACCGAACCTGCTGCCAATCCTTTTTGCGATGGGTATCATGGGATATTTTGCCATGCCACTGGATATGTTCACCTTGCTAATTGGCTCCATTGCCATTGGCCTAGTGGTGGATGACACCATTCACTTTATGCACAACTTCCAACGCTACTTTCATCAAACTGGAGATGTTGATAAAGCGGTGGAAGAAACGTTGCTCACTACGGGACGTGCCATTATGGTGACAACCATTGTTCTGTGTTTTGGATTTTTCATTTTTATGGCTGCTAGCTTGAACAATGTGTTCCGTTTTGGTTTCATCACAGGTTTAACAATCATTTTTGCATTATTTGCTGACTTATTCCTAGCGCCGGCTTTGATGAAAATAATCTACCGCAACAAAAAATCAGCTACTACTACAAACCCAGCTGTTTAATAAAAGGAATTTTAAATGATCTATATTAAACACTCTGCCCTAAAACTATTTTTATCGATACTCATATTCAGTTTCGCATTCAATGTTTCCGCCGATGATGCTAAAGCCAGGCAAATCATGGAAAAGGTCGATGCGCGTGATGAAGGCGATAACCGGCTATCCGATATGGAAATGATACTTATTGATCGACGTGGAAATGAAAGAATCAGGAAAATTCACTCCATGACCAAAGATAAAAACGAAGATACACATCGTATTATGTTTTTCCTTGAACCTGCCGATGTAACCAACACAGGTTTTCTGACTTATGACTATGACGATAACAGCCGAGACGATGACCAATGGCTCTATCTGCCTGCTTTGCGAAAATCAAAACGCATATCAAGCAGTGATAAAAGTGGCAGCTTTATGGGTTCTGATTTCTCTTACTCTGATATGACTTCACGTGATCTGGAAGATTATAACTATGAACTCAAAAAAGAAATGGTTATCAACGGTCAGAAAGTATGGGTCATTCAATCAACACCGAGAAGCGATAAAACGATAGATGAGACCGGTTATACCAAATCGATTGCATTTGTTCGACAAGATAACTATGTGGTTATTCGAGGCATTAATTGGGTAAAAAAAGGTAAAAAAAAGAAATTCATGGATATGAAAGGACTCGAATTAATTGATGGCATATGGACCCCCACTGAAATTCACATGACTACAAAAAAAGGTAAAAGCACCCAGCATAAAACTATTCTCAAATTTCATAATATAAAATATAACCAGCCGCTTGAAGAATCTCTATTCACGGTACGTCGATTGGAAAAAGGCTTATAGAAAGCATGATATCTGATTTCTTTCGTTACACGTTATTACTTTACTTAATACTTTATTTCTTTCCAGCATCTCAACTGATTGCTGAAGAAGAATCAAATGGAGATTCAAATATAGACGAACTCATGCAAGGATTCGATGACTCTGAAGACTCTACAAACCAAGAATCACTCGATGAGCTGCTAGAGGGATTTGAAGAACCCCTTCAAACTTCGGTTACGACATCGGCTCCAATAGTTCAACGTAATTGGGACCTTGTCACATTGATTTCTCTAAGTTCCTCTTATAATTACCAACACCAGGCACCAGCATCAGGTGAAGCCGATTACCGAGGTCTATCGCGATTTAAAGTAAAACTTCAACCAGAGCTGCGTTATAAATTCAGTAACAAATGGGACAGTGTAATTAGCGCAAACGGGTTTTATGACTTTGCCTACACAATCAACGGCAGAGACCAATACAGCTCAGAAACACTAGACACTTACGAATCTGAACTCGAATTCCGCGAAGCCTATATTCGAGGAACTGTCACCAGCAATTTAGATATTAAAGTTGGCCGACAAATTGTTGTGTGGGGGAAATCAGATTCAATCCGCGTAGTCGATGTCTTAAATCCACTCGATTTTCGAGAACCCGGTTTGGTAGATATAGAAGACCTGCGATTGCCAGTCACAATGTTTAAAGCAGATTATTATTTTAACCAATGGAATCTAAGTGCCATCGCCATTCCGGAAATTCGATTTAACAAAATGCCAGCCTATGGCAGCGACTTTTATGTTGGTAACGGAAAACCTCCAACAGAAAAAGTACCGAATGATCTGGAGAATTTTGAATATGCACTAGCATTGGAGGGTATATTCAGCGGCTGGGATTTATCATTTTATTTTGCGCATTATTATGATGATCAGGCACACATGATTTTAAACAGCAGCAACAACCCCATCAGGCAGGAGCACAGCGAATTAAATCTACTCGGCGCTGCAACAAATATAGCATTCGGAGACTGGCTGCTAAAAATTGAAAGTGCCTTCATAAACGGTCTCGAATTCGCCAGCACCGACACACGCTTTTCACGCGCGGATATTTTACTCGGTGTCGACTACGCAGGCTTCACTGATACCACACTGACCATTGAAGCGGTGAATAGAAGCCTTTTAAACTATGAAGACGTATTATCAACTTCAATCGATCGAACCAAAGAGAATGAAGGTCAAATCGCATTACGTTACTCTGGCAATTTCATGCATGACAAAGTGAAACTTGTTGGACTCATTGCCATACTCGGAACAGATTTTGATGCCGGGGCCTATTATCGCGGCTCCATAGAATACGAAATAATGAATGCAACATCGATCACTTTTGGTGGTATAGCCTATCAATCCGGTGATAACTACCTACTGAAAAATATTGCACAGAATGATCGACTGTTTTTTGATATACGTTATAGTTTTTAACGCCACCTCTCCTCCGCTAAAAACCAGTTTATTCATAAAATCATTCTGTTCTGAGTGTAAGCTAGGAGGCTGCCCGAGAATAGAGAACCTGCTCGGCAACTGCTCCTACTTTGCTCTACCTCCTGCGTCCATGCAGTCGTGCGGAAAAGTCATTTTGATCAGATTTTCCGATCCTTTTCGACGAATAGCTACGGCTATTAGTCTCAAACGATCAAAAATTCTGATTCAAAATCGCTTTCCCTCGTGACGATTCCTATTCTCGGACAGCCTCCTAGTGTAGAATCTCAGCATATTTTATTGAGGAAGTTGAATTCATATGGGCTATCAATCAGAAGCCGCTCTTGCTTGCTGGAAGTTTATTTTCGCAAGTTGGCTTGTTGCGACTGTCTCGACTGTGGGAAGTCTGTTTTTCAGTGAAGTCATGGATTTAGTACCATGCGTGCTCTGTTGGTACCAGCGCATTTTTATGTTCCCTTTGGCAGTAATCCTATTAGTGGGAATGCATCCTTTGGATGTGCGGGTAATACGTTATGCCTTGCCTATAGCCATTATTGGCCTGTTATTTACGGCTTATCACTGTCTACTGTTTTATGGATTTATCCCGGAAAACCTTCAACCTTGCAGCGAGGGAGTATCTTGCTCCGATGCTTCAATGGAACTCTTTGGCTTTTTACCGATTCCACTACTATCGCTGGCTTCCTTTTTAATCATTATTTTTTTATTATTAAAAGTCCGTTCTCTTTGCAA
>CALZJE010000096.1 GCA_945787715.1 uncultured Ectothiorhodospiraceae bacterium
AGAATATCTGGTAATCGTGTCGCGCGTGGGGGCTTGATCAGATCAACATGCGTCCAAGGTTTACGAAGAATGTGCTGGTAGAAGAACTTTAACCCATAGTGATCCAGTTTAACGGTACTCCAAGAGTGTGTTGATATTAAATCACTAAAATAGTCAATCAATTGTGATTCCGATAAATCGTATATTCCTCCATCAAAATGTTCACCGATACGCCTCATTGCGCGCGTATAAGCACTGATGGTTTTTGGTTGAAGTCCCTTTAACGCTAAATGTTGTTGATGCTTTTTTTAAAATCACACTTGAAACGTGAACGATTTGATGATGTCATGGTTGATAACCTTTTTTCAATGAATGAGTTTGGCTATCGACAGGTTTGTTTGGAGACGTAAATGGTGGTGACTCAGTTAATGGCCGGTGGGTTGGGTGTTTTTCTCCGCGTAGCGGCTTCGTTCAACAAAGGCGGTCAAGTGGACATTCCTCCGCGGTATTCGTTTGTGCGTAATAGCACAAGCCTCAAGTCGCTACGGCCTGCCGCTTACCGCCGACGTAATATTCAAAAGACATGAAACACTCACAAATTTCATACAACGGTGTTGATTACAAATGGAGTGCTACGTAAGATAGATTAGGTGCCTGGCCTGTCCTATTGCATTGTTTTTAAAAACAGGGAAAACAATAATACAGCTATGCAGGCCTGACGCTATTCTTGCAGGCCTGACGCTATTCTCTATTTTTAATGAAATGAAATGAAATGAAAGAGACTTAACTCTCAAGTCAATAGGGTGGTAATACTAAAGTAGCTTAAGATAGTATCAATCGAGTCACTCCCCTGCTATAAGTAATGGGGAATAACAATATAGATTGGGAGTTAAGAGCTAAAAAATATAGGTCGCCTTTGCGAGGAACAAATGCCAGTTTTCATTCTGACCTGCTAGGTCCACAAGCCAGTTCAAACCATTGCCTTCTATCATATGCCCTTCCAATTTCACCGACAGATCCTCCATGGGGTCGAAGCGCAAGGTCAAAGCGAAATCATGCTGTTTCATATTGGACGTATTGTAGTAAAAATAGTCCGCAAAATTTTTCCCATCACGGTGATTACGATCGACGTAATATTGGTTGTAATAGGAGCCGACTTCGAACCAGTTGTTAACGCGATAAACGCCTGAAAGATACCAGCTATCACTCCGCCATTTTTGAATGGGTGATCCGTCTCCATAATCCACGTCGAAATCTTCCTGTCCGTACTCGAAGGTCACGATCAAGTCATCCAGTGTGTATTCGAGGGAATAGACCTTACGGTTCCAAGGATCCATTTCCCAATTGGTGGCTGGCAAAATAGGAACCCAGGATGAAGTGCCTGTCCAAGTGGAATGCAGACCGCTCACTGCTACTTTCAATCCACTAATGGGAGTTTCCCAATCCAATTTATAATTAGTCGAGAAATTAGTGGAACCCATTGCGGTTGCGCCCATAGCCTTACCCAAAGCGCTATCTTCGTTAATGGGTATCGAGCCTATATTAAGCTCGTAAGAAATTTTCCCCAAGCTACCTACAGGGGTATTACCGTAGACACCCGCGCCTTTGATGGAATTGGTAAGGTCGCGATAATACTCCGTGTAGAGCCCTTGGGGTAGAAGGATCGAATTGCGGACGTAGTCATTATCCCGCGAGGCATTGTAAAGGCCTAGCGGTATTTTGATTTTGCCAACCCGTACTCCAAGCCAATCCTGATAACGATAATCACCATAGGCCCAGTCCACTTGTAGCGAGTTCTTACCATAGGTGCCCCTGTCTAGTGCAACTATCTGCATGCCTGCGCGTAGTTTGGGTGTAATTTGTTTGGAGACATTAATGGCGTAATCGTTAAAATTCAACGAACCATAACCACCACTATCGCCAATTGGGTACTGGTTTTTATCCTCGGACTTGGCATATCCTTGAGATACAAAGCCATGAACTTCAACATCGGAACCTGCTGCCGGGCCAACCATTAAAAGTGGGGTAAGGGATACCAACGTGCCCAAAAATCTTGCTAGATGCTTTTTCATTAAAACTTCTCCCTTATTTAACCATGATGATCTTTACAGAACTATCCGTAATACCACCTGGCACATATCCCACTGCTCCATGGTTATTCGAAATATATTTTGTAAGTGAATTGATGTCGTCGAACGACTTAGGCGTGCTGGCCTTACCGGTGAATAGCATCTTTTTCCAGTAACGATTAAACTGGGATGGTGTCTTTCTCACAATATCCTTTAGAAACGATTCATGAGTTGGGCTACTTTCTAAGATAACGAAAGTAATAACTGTACCATCCTTCCAAAGAGTTTTGTCACCCAGAAAAATCGACCTTGTGTCGGATTTGCTTAAGGAGTTGGTGGCCACGGATTTGTTTGCAATAAGTGTGTATTCTGCAGCTACAAGTGTTGGCAAAGCACTAAATAATAGTGTAACCAGCAATGCTGCCGCTTGCGTGAGTAGCTGTTGTCCACGCTGGACATGAAACCATTGCTTAAACATCGTATCTCCTTAATTCTAGATGCCAAAGACAGTAGCAAAGTCGACATAATTAATACCTGCACAATCTTTATGCAGGGGCTTTAGGGCAAATCGTAAATAGGTGTCGGTTCTTAATCAATATCGCTTTAACAGAAAAATATTATCGTCTTAATCTACTTATAGAAAATATATGTGTATTATCAAAGTTAAACCATTTCTTCCATAGCCCCAGAGTTATCGGGTGTAACGCGGCATGTACAGTTGGCCACCATTCTTTCTTTTTAAAATATTCTTTCCTTCCATGTTGGATCAATCGACGTCATTACATGTGTTTGAAATTCTCTACTGAATGCGAGACATAATCTACACGGTGTAAAAATATGAATACCCGACGAAATCAACGCCTTAATCTGACTAAACTAAGTGTCACAGCAATCCGCTACATCTTATGCACTTGATAGCATTTCCCCCCCCCTAATTTTTTAAGTATTAAGGGCCAGCCCCCTAGCATAGCGGCACGTGCAATATGCGCGAGAGCAAAATTGCTGCTGGTGGAGAAGGGTGGAGAAGGGTGGAGAAGAATGGTCCGCTACCAAATCGAACAGGAGACGAACATTGAAGTGGAAGTCACTCAGTATTTCAAAAAAAATCTACCTTAGTATGGCGGTTATTATTTTTGGTTATACTTCCTCAATGGTCTTTGTCATTGTCGCTGGACAGAATTCACAGAAGCAACTTTCGGTAGTATCAGAGGTGTTATTTCCCGCTTCGCAAAAGAGTCAAGCAGCACTTACCTACTTTGAACATCAGGCCAAAGCCTATGAGGACGCAGTATACATCGGTGAGATGGAGCGCATGGACGTGGCCAAGGAGAACGGTGACGCAGCTATCGCAGCCCTAGTTGGTATCAGCAAGCTAGTAACGATCTCCGATGAGAGCCGAAGAAAGGTTCATGAGGTCGCTGAAAAACTAAAGGGGTACATGGCGAAAGCTCAGCCTCTATACACTAGTATGGCCTTAGGCAATACGGAACAAGTCGCGGCTGCCGCCGATCTTACCAAACAGACCGCGGAGTTGGAACACGAACTTGTTGAGATGACCATGGCGTTTTCCAACAGTCTCCGCGACGACATCTCTGCGATCCAAGCGACTACTCGGCGAAATCAGATTATCAATGGTGTCTTCTTTGTCATTATCGTCATCCTTACCATCCTAATGGTAATGGTGGTTGTTTCAAAAGTAATTATCAAGCCAATCAAGCAACTGAGCAAAGGCGCAATTAAAATTGCGAACGGCGACTTTAACACACCGCTTGAATACCATAGCAACGACGAAATCGGTGACCTTAGTCAATCTCTTAGTACAATGATGCACAGGATACGTACTCTCTTAGAAGAACAGGTGACAGCAAAAGAAAAAGCCGAAGCAGGTACACGCGCTAAGAGCGAATTTTTGGCAACAATGAGCCATGAGATTCGCACGCCAATGAATGGTGTACTCGGTATGACCGAACTATTAATGAACACTAAGCTTGATGAACGGCAGCGTAGATTCGCCGATACAGTGTACAATTCCGGCACGTCTCTACTGACTATCATCAATGATATTTTAAGCTGGAATTGGAGGTCATTCCTTTCGATGTGCGCGATTTGATAGAAGAGTTAGGAATGGTATTCGCCGAACAAGCACATCGAAAAAATATTGAATTGATATGCTCCATTCCTGCGGAGGCACCGACAAGGTGTAAAGGGGATCCTAACAGGTTACGTCAAATTCTCACGAACCTTCTTGGCAATGCCATTAAATTTACTGAATCCGGTGAAGTTGTACTCAGAGTGGAAACAATACACGAAGTGCAAAATAGAACATGTCTACGTTTCGAAGTGAGTGATACTGGTATAGGTATTTCACCAGAACAACAAGAGAAGATTTTTGAATCATTTTCTCAAGCAGATAGTTCGGTTACACGACAATATGGCGGCACAGGCCTGGGCTTGGCGATAACCAAGCAGCTAGTGGAATTAATGGGAGGGGAGCTTTGTGTCAAGAGTCAAGCTGATGAAGGCTCTACTTTCATGTTTACAATTTGTGTCGCTATTGGGGAAGTAATTAGTTCCTCGAGTCACCATCTAAAGGATTTACGTGTACTCATTGTTGATGATAACGCCACAAATCGGGAAATTTTAGATAACCAACTTACTCATTGGCAGGCAATTAGTGATAGCGCAAAAGATGGTAAACAAGCACTGGAGTTGTTGCGAAGCTCTGTACAACAGGGGCGACCATACGATCTTGTGATTCTCGACTATCAAATGCCGGATATGCATGGGCTAGACTTAGCACGTACAATTAAAAATGAGAAGCAAATCCAAGATGTTCAATTAGTGATGTTAAGCTCAGTATGTGACGCTGGCGATAGTGCAGAACGGAAAGCAGCAGGTATCGTTTCTCATATGAACAAACCTGTACGTCAATCTCAGCTGTACGATTGTCTGGTCGAAGCCTTATCAAAAGGAAAGAATGGACCAGCTTCCAAAAATAAAATAGATAGAGTTAATCCTAACAATAACTTACCAATGTTAAACGGAAACATTCTTATTGTTGAAGATATTATCTTTAACCAAGAAATCGCCCGCAACATGTTGGAACCATTAGGGTGCACAGTTGAAGTAGCTAATAATGGCCGTGAAGCAATTGATGCGCTGAAGCAATATAGCTACGACTTGGTGCTCATGGATTGTCAAATGCCCGATATGGACGGTTTCGAAGCAACCCGAGTAATCCGAGATCGGGAGAAAAAAAATAAAGTAAAAAATAGCCTACCAATTATCGCTCTAACAGCAAACGCCATCACTGGCGATCGTGAAAAGTGCCTCGCAGTTGGGATGAACGATTACATAAGCAAACCATTAACACAAAAACAATTGCACGAGGTTCTAACGCAATGGTTGCCAAAGGTAGATGTTGAAACCCAATATAACAACTTATCGCGCTCAACAACAAAGGTTGTAGCAGGCAGTGAGGCTTTGCCAGAAGAACCAAATACCCCTGAAGCGTCCACAATACGACAAGGGCATATCCTGCTAGCAGAAGACAATAAAATAAATCAAGCTGTGGCTAAAGATATGTTGGCGGTTTTTGGTTGTACAGTCGATATTGCGGAGAATGGTCACGATGTCATCGAGATGTTCAAGATGAACAACTATGACCTAGTATTCATGGATTGTTTCATGCCGAAAATTAATGGTTATCAAGCCGCCGAAGCTATATGCCAGTATGAGCATATAGCACAACTCATACATACGCCAATAGTTGCTTTAACCGCAACTGTCTCTGTTCAAGATCATCAACGTTGTATATCATCAGGAATGGATAGTATTTTAAATAAACCCTTCTCTTCATCTCAGCTACAGTCAGTACTTGAGCAATATTTGGGGCAAACACCTGTGGATGATAAACGCCAGCAACTGGCAAACAATCAGCCCCAATCGAAATTAAATAAAAATTCCAATCAAACGGCAGTTGACTATTCAATTCTGGATGAACTTTGTAGCTCAACATCAGAAGACCCATTGGGAAGATTACAAAAATATGTTGGCTTATTTTCCTCGAGCACTCAAGCGCTTATTGAAAAACTTGATGTCGCCTTAGCTAAACAAGATGTCAATGAGATCGAGTTAGTTACTCATTCACTCAAGTCAGCCAGTGGTACTATCGGCGCTACCAAGTTACCCTCTCTATGTTTAAAACTGGAGGGAATGACCGAAGACAAACGAATTGAAGAAGATACCTCTATTTTACATGAAGAAATAAAAGCCGAATACAGTCGAGTTGTAGAGGCTTTACGTAAATATGCGAATATTTCTGATACTAAATGACTGATCTTTAATTTTGAGTTCTTCTGTTCCGCGAGATGCTTGGCATATTGATACACCTGCCCTGGATGACCACCAATATAGGGATCATGTGCCTCATCTGCGCTACCTGTAACTATCTAGGTGTGTAAAACATATTTGTTAATGTCGATTTACTTGGTAGCTTCCAATACTCAGGAAACTATGAAAACACTGAACAAGTTTTACTAGGAACCAAAATGAAGACAGAACCTTACTTCCTTTACGCAGATAATCCATCTAGTAGGGTGATTAAAGGCTATTAAGCATTAAACCGATTTAGTGACACACTAGGAAAAGAGAAAATTCAATGAACGAAGGAAATCCAGCAATTTTAATAGTGGATGATGATCATTTCAACTTAGAAATCCTCAAGGATTTCCTTGAAGGTGAAGGTTATGAAATCACTTGTGCTAATAATGGCTTAGAGGGTTGGTCCATACTAGAAGATTCATTCGATAAGTTTGATGCAGTGCTACTTGATCGTATGATGCCTGAAATGGATGGTATGGATGTAATTAAGCGCATTAAATCCCATCCTTCAATGTCTAAACTACCTGTAATAATGCAAACCGGTAAAAGCAAGAGCAGTGAGGTCTTGGAAGGTTTAGAGGCCGGTGTATATTATTACCTTACCAAACCACTTAAAAAAACTCATCTGTTAGCTATTGTCAGTGCTGCAGTTCGTGAGTACCAATATCAGCGCTTTATAGAAGAAGAAGTCATTCGCAAAAAAGGAGCTATATGCCAATTAGATCGTGGTGAATTCTCGTTTCATAGCATTGATGAAGCTAAGAACATTGCTACATTATTGTCAGGTGTAACCGATAACTCAGACAGTATTGCGTTAGGTCTATTGGAGTTACTGATTAACGCTGTAGAACACGGTAATCTGGGTATTAGTTATGACGAAAAGAGTGAGCTGCTTAGTCAATGTCGATGGGAGCAAGAAGTAGAACGTAGAATAAACCTGCCAGAGAACAAGTACAAAAGAGCAACCGTCAAGTTTGAGCGGTTGAGTGATGAGTTGAGATTTTTAATAGAGGACCAAGGTGAAGGATTTGATTGGGAACAATACTTGGAGATCAAAGCCGAGCGCGCTTTAGATAGCCATGGTCGCGGTATTGCGATGGCAAATATGCTCAGTTTCAATCAACTAGAATACCTAGGCTGTGGAAATCAAGTTATCGCAACTATATCGTTATAAACGAGAATCTTATACGTTTGCATTATTCAACTCGGAATATATACACGGCAGACCCAAGTTATAAGTGCGCTACTAACAAAAGCGTAGAAAGGGGATTGTAAAAACACTCGATGTATTAAAAAAACAGAACTTCGAGCCTGTTCTCGCGCTTGAAATCGTTGCTGATAAATCAGTTTACTGTAAGGCACTACTCCGCTTGTATTACTTACCTTCGAGAATTGATTTCTATCTTGGTCATGTCACATGAAAACTACACCCATTAAACTTTGCCATTAATCTGCCGATCCACTGTTGTTGATTAGAATAATTTAACTAGAAACTAATTAGTTTTACATGCAAATCAACCTAAATGAACCAGAAATATACCTTTAACAGTGATTTCTCTAAGTATTTCTAATTAACGGGAAGAGAAGGATTTTCACCTTTTAAACCCGGATAATTCATGAAATATCCGGGTTAAATAAAGCCTCATGAAAAAAAAGAAATCTTTAAATTTATCCGTGCTGGAGAATGGGCGGCATTATGCGATGGTCAGTATTTTCTTGACGTTGGTATTGGGTGTTTTACTCTGGCCAAGTGAGGAGCATCACGATAATTCGCAACACTTTGTCGTTGAGCGGCACGATTATTTGTCAGAAAGTCGTATGATTGTGCCGATTGTACCGTTAGCTGGGCTGGACGCAGAAAAAATTGCACTTGGGGAACGACTATTTTCTGATCCACGAATGTCTGGAGATAATTCCACTGCTTGCGCTAACTGCCATGGTTTGGGAAACGCGGGAGTTGATGGCTTAAAGGTTTCAATTGGGGTTGACGGTCATCAAGGCAAAAGGAACGCGCCAACCGTATTTAATGCTGCATTGAATTTACTGCAATTTTGGGATGGTCGTGTCACGAGCTTGGAAGAACAGATAGATAGCCCGATCGAAAACCCGTTGGAGATGGCGTCCAGTTGGAATCAGATTATTACCAAACTAGAAGATGATGATTACTATAAGGAAGCTTTTTCTGAATTATATGCTAAAGGCATAACTATTGATAATATAAAAAATGCCATAGCGACTTTTGAGCGTTCTTTAGTTACCCCAGACTCACTGTTTGATAGATTTCTTCGCGGTGACGACAATGCTATTAGTAACAAAGCCAAAGCAGGCTTTGAATTGTTTACCAATTACGGCTGTATATCCTGTCATCAAGGGATGAATATTGGTGGCAATATGTTTGAAAAAATCGGTGTTATGGTACCGTATTATAATGAGTCAGAAGAGATTTTGGAAAATGAGGACTATGGGCGTTTTCATTTAACGGGGGTTGAGGAGCACCAATATGAGTTTAGAGTACCGAGTTTGCGTAATGTTGCACGTACCGCACCCTATTTCCATGATGGGCGTGTGGCCACATTAGATGAGGCAGTTAAGATTATGGCGCTACACCAACTTGGTTTGAATTTAGATCAGAGGGAAATTGAGCAGATTGTTGCTTTTCTTCAAACGCTTACGGGTGAATATAATGGCGAACCACTATAAACGCTATCTCACTCAAATAAAAAAACCAGCATTATGGGCTGGGATTATACTTGCCAGTATATTTTGGTTAGGTTTTTTGTTCGTCAAATCTCAGGGAATCGATTCCTTAATTCACGATAATATTCAATCAGAACTGGCTGTGGTAACCAGCAAACATGCTGAGATTGGTCGAGAAATTCTTTCTCATCGTTATCAATTAAGTGTAAATTACGATGGAATCTCCGAAAAGTTGAATGATTTCCATCGTTACTACTATCAATTAAAAGAAAATCTTAAGGTAGTGGGTGCCGATAAGAAACCCGTAATTCGCGATCAGCTTGCTGCTGTTGATAAATATATTGAGTCTTATAATCTTGTTGTTGAGGATTTTAAATCTCATAACGCACTCCTTAAAAACTCATTGAGTTATATTTTTTCAAAAATAGCACAAATCAACACTAACAAAGATATTGATGTTCGATTGTTTAATACATTGAACAGCATAAAAACTACAATTTTAATGGTTCATCTGGGTCGTCAAACTGAAAGTTATGAAGCCCAGCTACGTAATCACCTGAGTGATTTAGAAGGTTTGATCTCGACTTCTTCAAGTAACATTCGAGATGTGTTGAGTTTGTTAATAAAACATGTCAATCTTTCTATAGGAATTGAACATGAAATGGTGGAATGGTTATCTGCAACATTAAATGAAGATAAATCCATTGTCGATTTACCTCATGTGTTTAATCATTGGGTACTAGACCAAGTGTGGTACGCAAACGTGTATCGCCATCTTTTATTTCTTTCCGCAATCTCCATGTTTTTTGTTTTAGGGTGGATATACATTCGATTGAATAATCGAAGTACAGAACTTCGTACTGCGCTGAAAAATTTGAAACTCTTAAAATATGCCCTTGATCAACACGCTATTGTGAGCATAGCGAATGTCAGGGGTAACATCAGTTATGTCAATGACCGTTTTTGTGAAATCAGTGGTTTTAAGCGTGAAGAACTCATTGGTAAAAACCACCGAATTGTCAAATCCAATGAACACTCACCCAGATTTTATCGTAACATGTGGCAGACAATCACCAGAGGAGATATGTGGCATGGTGAACTGAAAAACGCTGTAAAAAGTGGTGGCCATTATTGGGTATATGCCACCATTGTACCTTTTCTCGACGATTTTGGTAAGCCTGATCAATATATATCTATCCGTACAGATATTACATCACAAAAGAAAATGGAATCCGATTTATCTCGGCAGCAGCACGAGCTTATGGAAGCAAAACTCATTGCTGAAGAAGCCAGTAATTCTAAATCCATGTTTCTCGCTAATATGAGTCACGAAATTCGTACCCCAATGAATGCAATTATTGGAATGGCTCACTTGGCCTTACAAACTGATTTAAATAAACGCCAACGAGATTATGTAGAAAAAATACATCAAGCGGGAAATGCCTTAATAGGCATAATTAATGACATCCTTGATTTTTCCAAAATTGAAGCGGGTAAGCTTAGTGTTGAAATGACTAATTTTACACTTAGCGATGTATTAGATAATGTGAGCACAGTAATTTCACCACTTGCGGCGAAAAAAAATCTGGAAATTTTGCTTGAAGTAGCATCGAGAATTCCAAATACATTAATTGGTGACCCCTTGAGGCTTAGCCAGATCATTGTAAACTTAGCTTCTAACGCGGTTAAGTTTACAGAGAGTGGTGATATCAAAATTAATATCATAGAGGAACAACGTGAGGATAGGCGCGTCAAACTGCGATTTATGGTGAAAGACCAAGGTATCGGAATGACGCAAGAGGAGATAGAGAGATTATTTCAAGCTTTTTCCCAAGCAGATGGCTCAACAACTCGACGTTTTGGTGGCACAGGACTGGGACTTACGATTTCAAAACAACTGGTAGAGATGATGGATGGTGAAATTAATGTTAGCAGTTCGCCAGGTGAAGGCAGCTCATTTTACTTCACAGCTTGGTTCGATGTATCACCCGATGCAATGGAACCGTCATTATTGCCCACAGCGATAGAAGGTTTAAGAATTTTGGTTGCTGAAGGGCGAGAAAGTTCGCGACAAGCATTAATTATGGCGATATCATCCTTACCAGTTGATGTAGTCACAGCAGTTAGTAAACAAGAATTAATTGAAGAACTAAAAGAAGCTGACTATCAGGAAAATCCCATTGATTTAGTAATCGTCAATCACCCCCTTCGCGGTTGTGGTGTTGAAGAAGTTGCTAAGGCGATTCGTCTTAATTCTGGCGGCCAAGTACCTTGCAAGATCCTCGTAACCCATCACACCGATGTAGCAAACATTTCAGTTGTTGACGAGTTAGATACCATCGATCGTACAATTGTAAAACCCATTAATCCTTCTCACTTAGTTAACATAATTTTTTCAATCTTCGATAAAACCCACGAGGTGAAGGATCGACAATCCGATACTGATCACAAGCGACTTAGTGGAATGCGTGTATTAGTGGCGGAAGATAATCTAGTTAATCAACAAATTGCTCAAGAGGTTCTTCAAATACAAGGTGCGGTTGTGACCATTGCTAATAATGGTTTGGAGGCAATCAATCTACTAGAAGATCAAGGACTCAGCGCCTTTGATGTTGTGTTGATGGATCTGGAGATGCCAGAAATGAATGGTCATGAAGCGACAAAGAAATTACGTAGTGAAGAGCGATTTAAAGCATTACCTATTGTCGCAATGACGGCGCATGCGTCTATAGAAGAGCAGGAAATATGTAAAAATGAGGGTATGGATGCCCATCTTGCCAAGCCGGTGGAACCAGAAAAACTCTACAAACTGTTACAGACTTGGTACAAATCCTCGATGAAAGAGTTTGCTATTCCTACGTCCGAGCCCCAGACTAAAAAGCCAGAAACAGTATATATACCAGATATTGCACAACTTGATATCGAGCAAGGATTGAGTATTGTTGGAAATGATAGATCGTTTTATTTGAAACTTTTAAATACATTTTCAACAAGCCAAGCAGATACCATTGATCGATTAAGCAAGGCGCTTAACAAGAACGATTTACAAGAAGTCGCGCAAGTAGCACATGCACTAAAAGGCGTTAGTGCAAATATTGGTGCAAAAGAAATATCTAAAATGGCGGCAATCCTGGAAGACGGGGCAGAGGGCGAGGTGATACAAGAGAGTATGGCAGAGGTTCTCGATAGCTTGACAATAAATTTGAATCACCTATTGGATGATCTCAAAGAATCACTTGGCGAGTCGAAATCAACTACAATAGAAACTCAGGGCCAGGAGCCGGTGGATGATAATGCCCTCAAAGAACATTTATGTGGATTAATCAAATTAGTGAGCAATGGCGATGGTGATGCAATTGACCTGTTTGAATCAAATAGCTCACTATTTAGAAACGTGTTATCTGATATCGATTACACTAATTTATATGATGCGATTCAACAATTTGATTTTAACAAAGCTGAAATATATTTGAAAATTATAGCAAAAGATCGAGATTTGAAAATATGACTGGAACGAATACCTCACATACAGAAAATAGTGATCGTGCAACAATTCTTGTTGTGGATGATACTAGCGATAATCTAATGTTGATACGGGAATTATTAAAACCTTATTATCGAACGATATTTGCAACCAACGGTAAGCAAGCGTTAAAACTGGCTAGTGCATCAGAGGCACCGCAGCTCATCTTATTAGATATCATGATGCCTGAAATGGATGGTTATGAAGTTTGTACCCGTTTAAAAGAGAATCCAGCGACAGCGGACATTCCTGTCATATTTCTTACCGCGAAAATACAGGCAGAAGCAGAGCAACGTGGTTTGGAAATTGGGGCGGTAGACTTTATTACCAAGCCGATCAATCCACCCATTTTACTTGCACGTGTTAAAAACCATTTATTCATAAAATCTGCACAAGACTCACTGAAACATCAAAATGAGCAACTGGAAACCATCGTAACAGAACGTACGCGGGAGTTGGCCGACACTAAGGAAGCGACTATTTTTGCTATGTCTAGCTTAGCAGAAACACGCGACAACGAAACCGGCAACCATATTCGGCGCACCCAACATTATGTGCGAGCGTTAGCCATTGAATTAAAAGATCACCCGCGCTTTAAAGACGAGTTAACCGAAGGAAATATTAAGCTTATGTATTCCTCGGCACCATTACACGATATCGGCAAAGTTGGTGTGCCAGATAGCATTCTCCTCAAACCTGGTCCTTTAGATGACGATGAGTGGGTGATTATGCGTTTGCACGTTACCTACGGTCGCGATGCGATTATCTCAGCGGAAAAAATCCTCTCTCAAGAAAGCAGCTTTCTTCGATACGCGCGAGAGATTGCTTATGGTCACCATGAAAAATGGGATGGTTCAGGTTATCCCGAAGGCATTAAAGGTGATGATATACCTGTCTCGGCTCGCCTGATGGCGGTAGCGGATGTTTATGACGCCTTAATTAGTCGTCGTGTCTATAAGCCCGCTTTTCCCCACGAGAAAGCGGTTGCGATCATCACTGAAGGTAAAGGCTCACATTTCGATCCCGATATGGTGGAGGTGTTCTTAGATATTCATGAGAAATTTAGAGCTATCGCCCTAGAATTTGGTGACGAAGAGACTAAACTAGAAGAATAACAAGTTTACTCATAACGTGCATGGTAATATGCAATTTCTAATATAATAATTTCCATCGCTTTTCGTGGCATATAAGCCGTGGTAAGCAATTGATTGCATCCACTGTTGCCAGCATTGTTGGAAATGGTGGCTGGAATACCGCTCTTCTTTAAGCTCTCCACTAAGTTTTCAATGTTTTCACGATTCGAAAAATAGGCGGCATCGCTGTTCTTTTCTATTAGCTCCCCTCGAGGTAAATCGCCAAATTTGGATATAGTGCCTTGAAATAGTGCTTGCATTGAAATAGTGCCTGGCCTGCGCTATTGCACTTTTTTTTAACATAGGGGGGATTTGATAATACAATTACTCAGGCCAGGCACTAGTCACAGAGATCAAAAATTTGATCCCTGTTTGATTTATTTACATTACTGTATTCGCGTAACTTCGATAAATTGACTAACCTCCACGCCATCTTGGTCTTTGCACACAATAAATAGTCGGTGATTATTCCAGGTGAATTCACTGAATGAATGATTGAGTCCATCAGTAGAGTTTAGATTTTGGTAGAGAACATCGTATCCATAAACAATATCACCATCAGCATAATCCCAGCGACATTGTGCCGCAATAGTTGTTTGGACGTTAATACCAAGCTCACCATCTTCCTGGAAGAAAACGCTGTCACTTGAAATTATTTCAAGAACTAGTGGCGTTGGTTCTTCACCACGTATTACCTGGATGACTTGGCTGACTTCAGCGCCGTCTAGTGATTGACACACCACCAGTAATTCATGATCATTCCAAGCAAATTCACTAAAAGAGTGGTTAAGCCCATCTTGCGAGCTTAGATCTTGATA
>CALZJE010000097.1 GCA_945787715.1 uncultured Ectothiorhodospiraceae bacterium
CGTGAAAATTGGGAGTTATTAGGTGATGGAGATGGCATTCATTGGCCAGAAATTGACGAAGACCTAAGTGTTGCTGGTTTACTGGCCGGCACTCATTAAGCATTCAGATAACAGTTAATGTGGTCTTTTACTGCGCTGTTTAGTTGTGAATGTCGCTACTACTCCATTTTGCACAATTACCCAACACTATAAAAAGCAAACTTATTGCTGCTTTTTTGCTGGTTAGCAATTATTCAAGTTAGATTTATAGCTATAGAATTTAGGGTGTATTGAAAATTGGTTGAGCGTTGTTTTGTAAAAATGATTGCTATTGCCCAGCAGCTCTCAGATAGCGTATTTTAATGATGCCATTTTAATACGGTATGGTAGTTACTTATGATGAGATATTAGGGCAACACAACTTCGCAATCCGTTAATTTTTTTGCTTTAGCGATAAATTTTTTGTCGAACGTATAAAGTTTTTCAAATTGTTGGCATTGTGTTAAATGCATAGCATCAGAGAAATCCAATCCCCCTTTGTGCCAATCAATTGCTTGAGCAATAAAAGTTGGATTTGACAAGTGGACATTTTTCAAACCAAACAAATTCAAAAAAGCATTGCATATATCTTCAGATGAAAATTTATAGGCATATCTTAAAACCCACTCTGTTTCCATTATAACCGTATCTGAAATGAATATTTCTTGCTTATTGAATATTGTAAATGACTTTTTATACTGCTTTTCATCATCGTGAGTAAGAAACCTGATGATGATGTTGGTATCAACAGCTATCATTTATATTTTGCCTCAATTCCCTTTTTAATCGCGTCATCCATATCCTCTAAAGTTTTAGCTTTCCCTTTATACTTTAAGCATGATGCTACATCGCTAATATTCGATTCTGGAAAAGGAGTCTTGGGTTTAAGCAATATCCCATCACCCATATCAATGACGACAAGCTCTTGCCCAGCTTCCCAATGATGCGCACTCCTTAGAGGTTTAGGTATTATAACTTGTCCCTTACTGGATAATTTGGTGGTGTGCATTGAATGCAGCCTTAAAAAGTAAGAATAATGTAAGAATTATAGGGGGCGTATGAAATTTGTCAATTGTGTGTCTTTTGGATGATAAAACATGACTTACATAAATGAAGTGAAGCTGGGATGATTCTGAGGATAGATGGTGAAATCGATTCGCTAATTTTCTGAGCGTTTTTGAACAGCGTGCAAACAGTATTCCTAACCTTCTAAGCTCTGCTCCAGACGAGAATAGGAATCGTAACGACGGAAAATCCCTCTAGATCAAATTCATTTCCCTCCAACGACCACCAAGGGGAGAACACTTTTGTTCTGCAGCACAAAATAAGTCCAATAAAATCTGTGGTTTTGGGTGTTTCTTATTTGGTAAATGCTTCTAACTTATCCATTTTACAATTTTGTTCAGGGGAAAAAGCTGGCGATATCTTGCCAAATATAACACCTGGTGCTACACTTATTCGCACATCGGTCCGATATAGTATATGAGAATATTCAAAACCAAAATTTTTACTAGGTGGGCCAATAAAGAACACTTAAAAGACTCAGCCCTCATTTCTGCTGTTGAGGAAGTTCAAAATGGCTTAGTGGATGCCAATTATGGTGGCAATGTTTTTAAAAAACGTATTGGCATCAACAACCAAGGTAAAAGTGGAAGCGTTCGCACTATTGTCGGCTTCAAGTCAAATAACAAAACGTTTTTCCTGTATGCCTTCAAGAAAGGTACTAAAAGCAATATTACTAATGAAGAGAAAAAAGCCTTGAAAGAAGTAGCTAAGGATTATGTCACTCTCACAGATAAGAAATTAAACATCGCAATTTGAGCGTGGTGAATTGTTTGAAATAGAGGTATGTAATAATGGATAAATCAATTTTAGAGGTAGTCCATGAAACTATGGAAGGTCTGCATGAAGCGAATGTTATAGATACAAAAACCATGCGCAAATATGATGCGTTGTGCTTGCCTCCTGTAAAAAACTATACTGCAGCGCAAATTAAAAGGATTAGAACCAGGAATAAAGCAAGCCAACCTGTTTTCGCAGCCTACCTCAATACTAGCCCATCTACGGTTAAGCAATGGGAGCAGGGTTTAAAAAAACCCAATGGATCATCGCTGAAACTTTTGAATCTCGTCGACAGCAAGGGAATAGAAATTCTAGGGTAGCAATGGAGGAACCCCGCCCGAGCCATAAGATGGCCACTTGTTTTTCATTGTTTACATTTGCTTCATGCATTTTTCGATTTAGCGGATTAATAGCAACGGAATTCAATAAGCATTCAACAACGGCAGGCATCTTTTTCATTTCACGAACAATCACTCTAACTTTTTAGGTTATATTTTCTTTACTGATATGTTTATTTACATCCATTCGTCCATGTAAAATATGGTTTATTGTGATTCCATGCGGCTGTTCTAAGTAATATAAAATATGGCTGGAGTAAGTAAAAATCAGTAACTCTTCCAGCAAATCATTTCTACTAACGCCTAATTTTGGATTTTCGGCTAATGACTGGGCTAATTCTTTCAAACCACTAACATATTTTTCGGCTTGCTCTATACCCCAATATTCTAAAGTGTGATCAATGATACTTTCTAGATCATGCTTCGTTGCTTCGGTGAAACTAAATTTGGGTATTTATGATACGATTTCTTAAATTGTTAAAAACTTCTTCACGCTCTTTAATACGTCCTGCTTTTAAATCTTCCATGCCTTTTTGGAGTTCTGCTTTTAGCCACTGCTCTTTAAGTGCATTAAGCTCCTCATATTCTGCTGCAGAAACAACCACGGCAATAGGCTTTCCATTTTTATTAATACCAATAGGTGAATGCTGAACTTTAAGCAAAACATCTCCAAATTCTCTTTTTGCCTCGGTTGCGTTCAATGTTTCCATAGCTAAAGCCTTTCGTTAGTCAATATGATCATTTTGACCATATTGATCAAAATGATCAATATATATGGCGGGTGATACACAGTTTATTGAGTTATTTTGTTGATAAAAATATTATTATTTCCTGCATGGTTAGCTTTTTTGCGGAAGATAGGGGCTATCAAGACTGAATGAAGTGAACCCGGAGGGCTGGGTTTCTACTAGTTTTCAACCTGAAGTGCCCACTCCATGTGTGAAAAAGCGGCGAGAGTGGCAGAACCCTAGAGAACGTATTCTATGGCGATCTTAAACATAAGGAATGAGGTGAATAAGCAGTATATTCACCTCATTATTTCATTGATAATGAGCCGAATAAGCGATATATTCAACTCATGACGTATAATTGGCAACAAAATAACTGGCCTGATTTCAGATATGATTTTTCTGAGATTCAGGATGTTTTATTCGCATTTGCGGAAAAAACAGGGCACGTTAGCGGTGTTCTGAAAAGTCTACCTGACGCCATGCAAACTGAAGCTATTCTCGACCTTATGGTGTGCGAAGCCATCAAAACATCAGAGATTGAAGGTGAATATCTCAGCCGTTCTGATGTAATGTCCTCCATTCGTCACAATCTTGGGTTAGATACTGATAATGAACATGTAGCAGACAAACGAGCCAAAGGTGCTGCTGACCTTATGGTGGATGTCCGTAACAGCTATAAAGAGCCGCTTACAGAGGAAAAGCTTTTTGAGTGGCATAAAATGTTATTATCTGGTGGCCACAGACAAGATCACAGGCAAATAGATATTGGGATGTGGCGAACCCATGAAGAACCAATGCAGGTTATATCTGGCCCGATTGGAAAATGGAAAGTCCATTTCGAAGCTCCCCCCTCCAAAAATGTTCCAGAGGAAATGAAGCAGTTTATACATTGGTTCAATGATTCTATTCCTAATGAAAAAAATGAGATTAAAAATCCAGTTTTACGCTCTGCCATTGCTCATTTATATTTTGAAAGTATTCACCCATTTGAAGACGGAAATGGCAGAATAGGTCGTGCGATAGCTGAAAAAGTACTTTCACAAAATCTTGGCCGCCCTGCTCTTTTGAGCTTATCCGAAACAATAGAAACAAATAAAAAAGCTTATTACGATGCTTTAAAATCAGCGCAAAAATCCAATGACATTACGGACTGGATTATTTACTTTTCAAACACAGTGCTTAAAGCACAAACTCGAGCTGAAGAAAATATCGAGTTCATCCTTAAAAAAACGAAATTCTTTGATAAATTTAAAGACCAGTTAAACGAGCGCCAACTAAAAGTAATCCGTCGTATGTTGGAAGCCGGTATAGAAGGTTTTGAAGGCGGCGTGAGCACCAAAAAATATGTAGCTATCACCGGAACATCAAAAGCAACAGCGACAAGGGATTTGCAATATTTACTTGAGATCCGCGCGCTTAAGCAGACTGGTGGTGGTCGTAGCACACGCTATGAAATAGGCTTTACTTAAGTCGTCAGTTCCCGGCTCGGGATCTGAGCGTGTTCTTCCAGCAAAGCCAACTATGAATGCAACGTAATTTTTTCGACATTCGTCAATTTGCTGTCGACTTTTGTAGCGGCAAGAAAGACATGATCTGGCTTTTCTGTTTCAAAACAATCGACGATGCTTTTTTAATGAATTAATTCCAACTGTTGGTGAGTTCATGTTCAGATATTGGTACAGCTACTTTTTTCCAGCGCTTTTACAATCGCAGAACCAACTAAATTGCGGTGGTCAGCAATAGATTGAATAAATCTTGTTCGGTGATTTCATCCATTCATTTAACCAATTGGTATATCAAGTCAATTGCTTTCGCGTGACCCACCACTTCCTCGTGGTCTTTTAATGGCTTTCCGGATACGGTTAAACCTTCCTCAAGGACAAATGCGGTTTCTGCTAATGTTAACGTATTACCTTCGATTGCTGTTGATGTGTGAGTCCAAAGGTTTCGCAATTGTGTGAGCAGCACATTTTTTAGTTCACTATTGAGGCCATCGAGGAATTTCATGAATTATGGTTTAGTCTTACTGTTTGGTGGGAATGCTTTTGTTTTTTAAATAGTTTCAATCTTCTTGTTTTTCTTGCTGGATTAAGTTTTGGAACCCTTGGTCTCAGTTCTCAGCGCAAGCTACCGTTTACATCCGTGCAAAAGTACCTCCTGCACCCTGCTGTCGCGCCGTTATCCCAAGTTACCCCTGAAAGTACATGCTCTGTTCTCAGATCCCGGTGGCGTCGCAAACACTTGCCCTAATGTATTTGAGGCTGCTGCTTTCCCATCGATCCAAGTCAACAGGTTTCCCCGTGTTAACGGGTTACCCTAAAGAACACATCACTACCAATCTACTGGCTAGGCTTTGGATTTATCTCGGCACTGGGATTGTTATACGAATATATGTAAAAAAGTATTATTAGCTTTTCTGTTTTTATCCAAAATGCTTACATGAAGTATTGTTTTAATACGTAAAGTTCCTTGAGTGTATTAGTTAACGGTAATTGCTTGAAGCTGCTGCTGTTAAGCAGCTGATTCTTGCTCAATATCCCAACCGGGAAATACTAATACAGCAGGGTGACATTGTAGCGCTCTAGCAAGGACTTTCGCTCTTTCTACCCCTAGTTGAACCCTATCATTTTCAATTGCAGAAATTGTTGATTGAGGGATTCCTGTTAATATTGCCAGTTCGTTCTGACTAAGCGCTTGTAACTCCCTGATTATCTTGACTGATTCGCCGACAGATACCTCAATGCGCTTTTTAGCTATACGATAATCTTTCATATTATTTTCTCCTGTAGTCATGAGGAGTGACATTAACAACTTGCACTAAGATTTGATCTTTTTCTATTTTATAGATAACCCGATATTGTTGGTTCAGACGTGATGAGCGAAATCCTTTCCAATCACCGCTTAGGCATTCGTCATGTAAACCTTTGATTTTCTTAAGTCCTGCTGGGCCTGAAATCATAACAATATCTTTCCATTTTTCGTATTTCTTCAATACGTCCCTTGGAATGTTATCTAATTGCTTAGAAACTCTTCTATGTTCATATATCGCCCACATACCATAAATAGTATATGTTTTATTTGTGATATGTCAACCCGATTTCGTTTCGGGTAGCGCAGGAGCCTTATGACCCCTTTGTTAGATAGATGCTTAGTGAGTGCCTGCAAGCAAACCAGCAACACTTAGGCCTTCGTCGATTTTTGGCCAATGAATGTCATCTCCATCACCTAACAACTCCCAATTTTCACGCTGCTCTTTACTTGTTTGGGAAAGCCTGGGAAACCAAACTAAGGGGGCTGATATTGCGCGACCATCTACCAGTTCAACGACAATTGTAGCGTCAGTACAAATTACATTATGAGCTTGTGGGTGTGGCATCCAATAGTATATCTCTATTTTCCTATCTTAATAGGAGCCAACAAAAACTCAACGACAAACAAGTGTTTTTTTTCACGAACAATTTCTAACATTTTTGAGATATCAACATTCATATATTCATATATTCATATATTCATGAACAATTCGGTTTCTTAATCCGATGATCGCATTCCACGCCGTCAATTCATTCACTGATATTTCGTTTATTCTTGCCAATGCAGTAAAAGCATCATAAGCGGATACTGGAACCGGCTCTCCACTTGCTTTGAGAATTTGTTTCGCTTTTCCAATGGCGTTTTCAGTCAAAACCTGCAATGCATGTAGTACACCATTTTGCTCCAATCCTGAAAGCATAATGCCGGCTATTAGTTTCTGATGTACTTCTTCAAGTATGCTCTATGGCGACTTGCGCAGTTTCTGCTTGATAAAGGTCAAGGCGCATGTTGCTTTTCCCACTCATACATTTCCAGCTCACGCCAGATTCGGCTTAGAAAGTAATTCCATTCCAGGCTATCTTCACCCTTCAGCGGTATTCCATTTTCTGCAACCAACGCACGCATAGCTAGCCCAGCATTGGGCAGATTGATTAAGTCAACCATGCTCTCTCAAGCGCTAGTATTTTTGCAAGTTGGCGTTGTAGTGTTTCTGTACTTGCCAGGTTTTCGAAAGTTGACATTTCTCGTTTTCATTGAATGGCAATATCCCAATCACTTCCAGGATGAGCACGGTTTTCGGCCTGACTCCCGACAAACACGGCTAGTTCAAGATTAGCCTGCTTATCCAACGCTTGTTGTAATTTCAAAATGATCGCTTTGTTCTTCATATGGATTTAACGCTCTGCTAACCACGCTTGATATGCGTTATTAATCCCAGTTTTTAAATCTATATTCGCTTTCCAACCAAGTTGATTTATTTTACTGACGTCCAACAATTTTTGCATTGTTCCATCAGGTTTAGTTGTGTCATACACCAGTTCACCCTTAAAGCCAACAACCGAAGCGACTGTTTGTGCCAATTCTGCGATTGTTAAATCTTCACCCACACCAACATTAACGAGTGGTGCGCTTTCATCACCAAGAAACGCACTGTACTTCTCATCATCCATACTCATTAAATAGACACAGGCTTCTGCCATATCCTGGTTATATAAAAATTCGCGCTTTGGTTTACCGGTTCCCCAAATGACCACCTGCTGTTCATTGCATACTTTTGCTTCATGCATTTTTCGAATGAGTGCAGGCAAGACATGCGATTTTTCCAGGTCATAGTTATCACCTGGACCGTAGAGATTGGTAGGCATGACAGAAAGATAGTTGGTTTTGTATTGTCGATTATACGACCAGCACATTTCAATGCCGGCGATCTTGGCAAGTGCATATGATCGATTGGTTGCCTCTAATGGGCCGGTCAATAAATATTCTTCTTTAATGGGTTGCGGGCACTCTTTTGGATAGATGCAGGAAGAGCCGAGGAACAGTAATCGTTTAACACCTGAACGATAGGCTTCGTGAATGACATTGGTTTGAATAGCCAGGTTTTGGTGGATAAACTCTGCGGGATATTCATTATTCGCCAATATGCCGCCAACCTTTGCAGCGGCTAGAAAAACATAATCTGGCTTTTCTGTTTCGAAAAAATCGATGACACTTTTTTGGTTAGTTAAATCTAGCTCTTGGTGAGTTCGTGTACATATATTGGTATAGCCACTTTTTTCCAACGCTTTTACAATCGCTGAACCGACTAAACCGCGATGGCCGGCGACATAGATTTTATCTTGTTTATTCACAAATACTTCCTGGTTAGCTATTGCCCAAATTAGATCTATTACTACAGATTAGGGGCGTATGATAATGGGTTGAGCGCTGTTTTGCTATTTTGATTCGTGCGATTTTATTTGCGTTTTAAATTCGTTTGAGTATCGGATAGGATTTTGAATTATCAGCGTTGCTGTTTTGTGAAACTGAATAATTATTGTGCCTCTTGTGTAGGTAGTTATTTGCACAAATTTGTAGTGTGATTGCGAGCATTGGTGGGGCAAAAGAAAAATTATTGTGAGCCTTTTTGTGATTCTCCAATCAGAATTCCTTTTTACTGTCTCGAATGAATTTTTACTTCATTATTTCTGAATCTAAATTTCCAAAGCTATATATTGAATTTTTTGGAAAAGCTAAGATGTGCATAGCATCACAACTTATATTCTTGGCCAGCACCTCTCACATGGAGTATTTGGACAGCGTCTCTTTCGATGCGGTATAAGACACGATAGTTACCTATGACAAGATGATAGATTGTGAAATCAACTAGTTCATTTTCTGGTGCTTTTGGACAGCGTTCGGGCATAGTTTCGAGGGAACGAATTTTTTCCTTGATGTTGTCATACCAATTTAATGCATTAACAATGGAATCTAGCGCAATATAATCGATGATATTTTCTATTTCATCATTTGCGCTAGCCAGTGTTTCAATTTTAAACTTTTTCATGTTTTATATTTAGCTTTTATTCTTTCATCCAATATTGAAAAAGCTTCTTCGATAGGTTGCCCTTCGCCTCTGTTATATGCTTCAACAGCTGTTTTTAACTGTTGAAGCGAGTCCAATAAATCGACCATTTCTTCATATGCAGAAGCATCCTGTATAACGAGTGATGGCTTTCCATTAATAGTAAGTACTTCAGGCCTTTTTGTGTCTTTAAGTCGCTTCACATGATCTTTTGCATTGCGTTGAAAATCAGTCAAAGGATGTATGTCACTTGTAGTAAACATAATTTCACCTCTATAAATAACATTTATTTAACAGTTAATAACATGTTATATCGACAAAGACAAATGAAAGCTTGAGATGTTGTGCAATTATCAACAATTCGAGCAATAGCTGAAAATCAAGAAAATTTTCACAACTATTTGATTTTTTAATAAATTCGGATTATTTTGACTGATTACGCAACAGTTTTAATACTGTCATCCGAGATCTAAATGACGATCTATTGAATCAGTAATTAGTGGCCGAATCGTCATCAGATAAAACTCTTAGGTCTTCATCGATTTCTGATCAATGAATGCTATCTCCATCAACCAATCAATAACAGTCTATTAGAAGGCAGTTATTATGATTAGTTAGATCTAATAGCCTTAATAAAGACTATTAACCATTAATCAACTAAGCCGAATACTTGATTAACAGCCCTATTTTGAGCTATATGTAGTATATATTGACAATAACGGTTTGTTTTGAGGCTTTTATGGGTTTTTATACGCTATCTGATACTGCAATTGAAGAAGAGCTTGGCGGCCGCATTAAGTCTCTTCGTTTACGAAAGAATATCACTCAAAAGGACCTAGCTGAGGCCGCGAGATTATCTATCAATGCGATTAAATCGCTTGAAGCGGGCCATAGCAAAATTTCAACGCTTATCGCCGTGTTGCGAGAATTGGGCGCTCTTGAGCATCTAGATAACTTCATACCCGAAACAACCATTAGCCCACTACAGTTAGTCAAAATGCAAGGCAAAATGCGAGTGCGTGCATCAGGCGAACGGCTCAAGAAATTGGATATAGCGCCTATTCATATGAGCCTGGATAGTGCACGCACGGGCGACGGGAAGTTTTCATTTCCCACCCTAAGTAAAGATACCTTTCTTGGGTTGCCAGATTTGTTAGCGGATGCCTTGCCGGATAAATTTGGCAACAGCATTATAGATGCGTGGCTAGCCCGAAATGGTCGAGATAGCGCAAGCTTTAGTCCAGTTGAGCGTCTTTGCTATACAGGTAGACGCGGCATGGGTGCACTGGAGTTTGAACCTGCAACTATGGGTAAAATTGATACCTCGGTTTCTATAGAGGTATCAGGCCTAGTTGCACTCGCACAGGATGTAATGAAAGAAAGAAAAAGACTGAAAACAGAATTGGGTAGCAGTGCAAATGACTCTGAAAATGAAACGGCTGATGCCATTCTGGATATTCTTCGGGTAGGTACATCGGCAGGAGGAGCTAGACCCAAGGCTGTTATAGCAATGGATAAGCAAGGCAATGTTCGATCTGGTCAAGCTAAGGCTCCAGCTGACTATGACT
>CALZJE010000098.1 GCA_945787715.1 uncultured Ectothiorhodospiraceae bacterium
ATTTTCACCGCTAATCGCCGCCAACAGATCAGCCTGATATTCGTTGTGAAGTGGCTCTATCACCATGTCTAAATTGCCCATCATAAATTCATCTAATTTATACAGCGTTAGATTAATTCGGTGATCGGAAACACGGCCTTGTGGGAAATTGTAAGTACGAATTCGCTGGGAACGATCGCCGCTTCCTACCAATAATTTGCGTGTCGCGGCCGTTTCGGCACTTTGTTTTTCCTGCTCTGCTTGCATCAAACGCGCTTGAAGAACAGACATAGCACGAGCACGGTTCTTATGCTGAGATCGTTCATCCTGACACTCAACAACAGTACCTGTAGGTAAATGGGTAATACGAATCGCTGAATCGGTTTTGTTAACGTGCTGACCGCCCGCACCTGAGGCTCGAAATGTATCAACTTTTAAATCGGCAGAATTAATTTCAATCTGCTCAACTTCAGGCACCTCAGCCATGATCGCCACTGTACATGCCGAGGTATGAACCCGGCCTTGTGTTTCAGTTTCAGGAACACGCTGCACACGATGACCACCTGATTCAAACTTAAGCTTGGAATAGACACCTTTACCCGAGACTCTAACGATAATTTCTTTATAACCGCCATGCTCACCAGCGTTCTGACTAATCACCTCCACCTGCCATCGCTGCTTCTCTGCATAACGACTATACATTCGAAAAAGATCACCTGCGAATATAGCCGCTTCGTCACCACCAGCACCTGCACGAATTTCAAGAAATACATTACTTTCATCGTTTGGATCTTTAGGCAGAAGAAGTTTTTG
This sequence comes from uncultured Ectothiorhodospiraceae bacterium, assembly GCA_945787715.1. Lineage (GTDB taxonomy): Bacteria > Pseudomonadota > Gammaproteobacteria > S012-40 > S012-40 > CALZJE01. The sequence goes on from CALZJE010000098.1 coordinate 793, forward strand.
TAATTCCAGCTCAAGTTCAGTTTTTCTCTCTAGCGCTTCATCAAGCTCCATTTCTGCAAGCTCACGCATTTCTTTGTCGTCTTCCTTCAGCATCTCTTGCGCTTCAGCAATATCATTCTCTGTCGCTTGATATTTTGAAAAACATTCACTCACAGGTGTAATTTGTGAGTACTCCATAGAGAGCGCACGAAACTTATTCTGATCGTTAATGACATCAGGGTGTGCTAATAACGCGTTGATCTCTTCAACACGCTCGACAATCGTGTCAAGTTTAGTAAGAAGGGTTTTATTCACTGGAAGTGTAGTGTCCTAAATAGAATAATCATTAAGCGGTGCGCTGAAAAACTCGGTACTCAGCGTAAACTAATTTTCAGCGTCTTTAATGCCAAGCAGCTCTCTCGCTTTTTCGACCATTTCGAGATTACCATCAAACCCAGCTTGACGAATATTAGTGGTTGGAGTATGAGAAACTTTGTTAATTATGCCATTTGCAAGGCGCTTTAAAGCCTCTTCAGGCTCTTGTCCATTTTTTAGTAGCTTTAACGCTTTTTCCAGCTCTACGTCTTTAATTTGCATCATAGCGCTACGGTATTCTTGAATCACGGACACCGCAGATTGAGAACGTAACCACCCCATAAAAGTGGCGACTTGATTTTCAATAATGTCTTCAGCTTGTTCTGCAGCTTCTCTTCGAGTACGAAGCCCCTCTTCAATAATCTCTTTGAGATCATCAACCGTATAGAGGTAAACATCCGCCAAATTAGAAACTTCTGGTTCAATGTCGCGTGGAACAGCAATATCCACCATTAACATCGGTTTGTGTTTACGAATTTTAATTGCACGTTCAACACTCCCTTTACCTAATATAGGTAGAGGGCTTGCGGTTGACGAAATTATAATATCCGCCTTTGACAAATGCTCAGGGATATCAGAAAGCGCAATTGCCACACCACCCACTTCCTCAGCAAGTGCATGTGCTCGCTCGACGGTGCGATTGGCAATAATGATATTGCCAATATTATTTTCTTTTATGTGTCTTGCTGCCAATTCAATAGTTTCACCCGCACCGATCAAAAGTGCTGTATGTTTTTCGAATTGACTAAAAATCTGTTTTGCCAAACTCACCGCTGCATAAGCAACAGAAACCGCGCTTTCGCCAATTGCAGTATCCGTTCGCACTTGTTTGGCGACATTGAATGTGTGCTGACAAAGCTTGTTTAATATGGAGCCAACTGTTCCTGCTGCTGTGGCATCACGATAAGCAGTTTTAACTTGACCAAGTATTTGTGGCTCACCAAGCACTAAAGAATCTAAACCACTTGCTACTCTGAGCAAATGTCGAACAGCTTCCAGATCCGGGTATTTATAAACGTAGGGTAAAATATCGTCAACACTGAGATGATGGTAATCTGAAAACCATTGCTCAATAACGACAGCATCAGGATCATTGACACAGCAATAGAGTTCTGTGCGATTACACGTCGACAGAATAGCAACTTCACTCACATCACCGATAGATACAAGCTCTTTACAAGCATCTTGCAAACGATCGGGCGCGAACGAAACTTTTTCCCGAATGTCTACAGGAGCAGTCTTATGATTAATTCCAAATGCTAACAAAGCCATAATAAATTCTAACGTCAATTTTCAGGCGAATAATACATTCTCTTAAATACAGCGACGCAATACAAGCCTTTATCTGAGAAAACAGTGCGGATGGTACTGCAAAAGAAGATCAAAATGTATATAGTTGCACATATAAATGTATTAATTTTGATAATTTATTGTAACATCAACCAATACTAACGATTGACTGATTTTTTTTTGAGCACATACCACGGAAAACCTCTGCGTTTGTCACATAAAGAGCAGATGAGAAACCAAAGGGCTTAATGCTTGCAATTCTTCCGGTACCCAGTCAAATGATTGCCAAGGGAAACTATGGCACCATTAGCAACAGGCACCATTAACACTCCGGCCCAATCTCAAGAAGGGAGGCTAAATGAAAGTTTGTTTTAAGCGCGGAATTGCACTCGCAATAATGGTAAGCCTATCTGCGTGTGCAACACTTCCTGAGTCACACGACTCACAGTTACAAACTGTTCAAAAGCCTTTTACTGAAAAACCTGGAGACGTTTCTTTCGAACACCCCACTGCTGATATTATGTATCGGATTTTTGTTGCAGAATTAGCCACCCAACGTGGAAGCCCTAGTGTCGCATCAAAGTTTTACGTAGATGCTGCGAAGAAGAGCAATAATGCATCAATCGCATCAAGAGCTGTGCGCATCGCCAGTTTTGCAGATAATAAAGAAGATGCTTTGGAAGCGGCTAAAATTTGGGCAGAAGCCTCCCCCGAAGATACAGAGGCCAAACGCGTTTTAGCCGTTCTCTATTTGAGGAATGGGCTGTTTGATAACGCAAAAACGCTACTATCTGATCTTCTCGACGCTGATGAAGATGGAATTTCACGCAATATATTACTCACTGGTGCACTTTTACAACGCGAAGCTAGCCTTGAAGGTGCATTAAAAGTCACCGAATATTTGTTATTAAAACATCCACAGCATGCGGAATCACACTACATTCACGCTTCTTTGGCTATGCAAGCGAATAAAAAAGAAATTGCTTTGGAGAGCATCCAAAAAGCCTTGGAAATTAAATCAGACTGGGCTGATGCAGCTATTCTTTATCCTAGAGTCCTCCAAGAGTTTGAGAGAAACGATGAAGCAATTGCCTATTTCAAAACCTTTTTAGAGAACAACCCTAAAGCAGACAACGTTCGTTTGGCTTATGCGCGCACCCTTGTGGATACCCGCAATCTCGAAAATGCAAGAAGCCAATTTGAGTTATTAGCGGTAAAAATGCCAAACAATCAGGATGTTTTGTTTGCATTAGCTATGCTCTCGATGCAATTTAAAGACTACGATGAAGCAGAAGGTTACTTGATACAGCTTGAACGGTTAGGCAAATCCAGCCCTCAAGTTCTCTACTATCTTGGGCAAATTGGGGAACAAAAAGAGCAATATAACGCCGCTCTCAATGCTTATTCCAAAATCCGCAGTGGCGAATTCTTTATGGAATCACAACTTCGTATCGCATTGATCCTAGCCAAGACAAAAACCCTCGAAGATGCATTGGCACATTTAAATTCCATTCCCACAAAAACAGATGCTGAGAAGAGAGAAATAAAGCTTTTCCATGGCAACCTTCTTCGAGAATCAAAACATTATCAACGAGCTTTTGATCACTACACAGAAATGCTCGCCAATAACCAAAAAGATTCAGACGTGCTCTATTTTCGATCACTTGTTGCAGAGCGGTTGAACAAAATCGATATTGTTATTCAAGACTTAAGCACAGTCATTGAACAAGATCCTGAAAACGCCGCTGCGATCAATGCTTTGGGTTACACACTAGCAGACAAAACTGACAAATTAGAGGAGGCGCTGAAACTTATCCAACGCGCTCGTGATTTAGAGCCCGATGATCCAGCAATCATTGATAGCTTAGGCTGGGTTCATTTTCGCTTAGGTAACCAGGAAACTGCTCTGAAATACCTGAAGGAAGCATTGGATAAAATTGATGATGCAGAAGTAGCTGCACATTATGGAGAAGCACTCTGGACTAGCGGCGATAAAGAACAAGCGATAGAAGTATGGAATAAGGCGTTTGAAAAAAACAAAGAAAATGATGTGCTCAACGAAACCATGAAACGCTTTAGCCTCGAATGACAAAAGTATTCGTAGTAGTATTTTTTTCTAGCATTGTTTTTTTAGGAGGGTGCAGTTTCATTGCTACCACCACTTTTGATAGAGCCCCTATTAAAATGGAGTGGTCAGAACGAAAAATTGCACTATCAAATCTCACCCATTGGAAGCTCAGCGGCCGATTCGGTGCTAAAAATATTTCCGATTCCTGGTCTGGAAACATTAACTGGCTGCAACAACAAAATCGCTATCAAATAAACATTTCCGGCCCTTTGAGTACCGGCAGTGTAGAAATCAGTGGCGACGAATATTCGTCGGAGCTTTATGTCTCTGAAGAAGAGTCATACGGTGCCTCAAATGCTGAAGAGCTATTAGAATCACACACAGGTTTGCGCTTGCCGATGAGCAATCTCAGATACTGGTTAATTGGACTCCCTTCCCCAACTAGTTTACTAGAAAGCATCGAATTCGATGAATTTGGGCGACTAAAAAAAGTGGCTCAGCAAGGCTGGGCAGTTACTTTTAAACGCTACAGCTATGTAAACGATGTTGAACTACCGAATAAAATATTTCTCGTGAACCATGAGTTTGACGTACGATTAGTCATCCAAAGTTGGCAAATATTGACATAACCCAGGATAAGAATGACCACTGTTGATTTTTATAACCCCGAATTCCCCTGGATTGCTCCCGCAAAATTAAATCTCTTCCTCCATATCACCGGAAGACGAGATGATGGCTATCATTTACTGCAAACTATTTTTCAGTTTATGGACTTTGGGGATAAGCTCTATTTCAAGCCAACAAATAATGGTGAAATTACACTATCGCCAGCTATAGAGGGAGTCAGCAATGATGACAACATCATTGTAAAAGCGGCAAGATTACTTCAAACAAAAACGACAAGTCATTTCGGCGCACATATTACTTTAGAAAAAAAAATCCCTATGGGGGGCGGATTGGGTGGCGGTAGCTCAGACGCAGCAACAACACTTTTAGCCCTAAATAAATTATGGAACATTAATCTTAGCAAACAAGAACTCATGTCACTCGGAGTGACTTTAGGTGCAGACGTTCCTATATTCATATACGGCGAATCTGCTTGGGCTGAAGGGGTTGGTGAAAAGTTAGAAACTGTATCGCCACCCGAGCCTTGGTATGTCATCATTTTTCCGGCAATAAATATCAATACAGGTATAATTTTTTCGTCGAAGGAATTGACACGAGACAAACTTCCTATCAGAATACGCGACTTCCTGAACGGGCAAACGGAAAACGTCTTCGAGCCAATTGTTTCCAAGCGTTACCCAGAAGTCCAAGAAGCCATAAACTGGCTGAAGCAATTCTCAGAAACGAGGATGACAGGAACAGGTGCATGCATATTCGCCAGTTTTGAAACTGAACAAGATGCTCAAAAAGTTGCATCTCAGGTTCCAGACAAATGGCAAGCATTTGTCACAAAAGGGTCAAATAAGACCAACATTGAAAGTTTTTATTGGGGCGTCGCCAAGCGGTAAGGCACAAGGTTTTGATCCTTGCATACCCAGGTTCGAATCCTGGCGCCCCAGCCATTTTCGCCAATTTAAACAAAATACATCCCAAACACCGTGGGTAAGCACATCTTGCAAAAGTCTCCTTTAACCTTATTGTCCGAGGAAAGTCGTCATGCCTAATACCGGAATGATGGTGTTTTCTGGAAACGCTAATCCAAAACTTTCACAAAAAATTGCACAATATCTCAACATGAGTGTCGGAAAAGGAACCGTAGGTTCTTTTAGTGATGGCGAAATCGCAGTAGAAATATTGGAAAATGTACGTGGTAGGGATGTGTTTATTGTACAACCCACTTCTGCCCCTACAAATGACCATCTTATGGAGCTACTCGTCATGGTTGATGCAGTGCGCCGCGCATCAGCAAGTCGGGTGACGACAGTTATTCCTTATTTCGGTTATTCTCGTCAGGATCGCCGATCAAGATCTCAACGTGTGCCAATCACCGCTAAAGTTGTCGCCAATATGATTGCTTCAGTTGGTACTGATCGGGTACTCACTATTGATCTGCATGCTGACCAAATTCAGGGCTTTTTTGACTTGCCAGTGGATAACGTGTACGCCTCACCTATATTGCTAGGTGATATTTGGCGACAAAAACACCCCAATATAGTCGTCGTTTCACCCGATGTTGGTGGCGTTGTACGCGCCAGAGCTTTGGCAAAACGTTTAGGCGATGCTGATCTCGCAATAATTGACAAACGCCGACCAAAACCAAATGTCGCAAAAGTTATGCATATAATTGGCGATGTTAAAGACAGAACTTGTATCATAGTCGACGATTTGGTCGATACCGCTGGAACGCTATGTCAAGCGGCAAACGCCCTTAAAGAAAATGGTGCATCAAAGGTTGTCGCATACTGTACTCATCCTGTATTATCCGGGCGCGCAATTGAGAACATCGAAGAATCATCACTGGATGAGCTGGTCGTTACTGATACAATCCCGTTACAGCCAGCCGCGGTGCAGTGCTCAAGAATTAGGCAGCTAAGCGTTGCCGAAATGCTCGCAGAAACGATGAGAAGAATTCATCTCGAAGAATCTGTCAGCTCACTATTCATCGACTAATCGATGAATAATAATCAGCCAGACTTGGTCGCGATTCTGGCTAAATCGCTTTTCATATCGAAAAGTATATAACTGGAGTTAATCATGAACTTTACACTTAATGCACAAACGCGTAGCGATTTGGGGAAAGGTGCGAGCCGCCGCCTACGTCACGCGAATTCAATTCCTGCTGTTGTCTACGGCGCGGGGAAAGATCCACAATCTTTGACATTCAACCACGACGATATTATTAAAGTACTTGAACACGAAGCATTTTATACTTCAATTTTAAACATCAATATCGATGGTAATACAGCTAAAGCTGTTGTTAAAGATATTCAACGCCACGCTTACAAGCCAAAAGTTTTACACATGGACTTTCAACGCGTGAGTGATATTGATAAAATCCACATGCATGTACCAATTCACTTTATTGGTGAAGATGTTGCGCCAGGTCTTAAAGCAGGCGGACAAATCATACACAATATGAATGATATTGAAGTGAGTTGTTTAGCGAAAGACTTGCCAGAATTTATTGAATTAGACATATCTGGCCTAAACGTTGGCGAATCTTTCCATATTAGCGACTTAACTCTGCCAGAAGGCGTAACTTCTATTGAGCTATCTCACGGGGCAGATCACGACCAACCAGTTGTGAGCATCCAAAAAGCTCGTGGAATAACAACAGATGAAAACACAGCTGAATCTGAAGAAGCTCCAGAGTAAAGTCGTTTAGACCAATAGCCTCAGCTCGCTGCAAAGTGTGCTGAGGTTTCTACCTAGCTCCCGTAGTCTATCGTGTGCTCAAAGTGCAAGATATTGATTCATTGAGAGAATAATAATTAGCGTAGAATCCGAACTGTGATTTCCCAGAGTTTTAATATCGCTATGTGGTTCAGACCTTGTGCTTTTTGCGTGTGATCGATTTCGGGATCTAGGTTTTATATTATGAACTCAGAAATTCAACTTATCGTAGGGCTGGGGAATCCCGGCACAAAATACGAACAAACCCGTCATAATGCTGGTTTTTGGTTTTTGGACCAACTGGCAGCAAAAAACAATGTATCGTTCAAATCTGAAAAACGCTATTTTGGTGATTACTGTAACGCCATCCTCGGAGGCAAAGAAGTAAAACTCCTGAAACCCATGACTTTCATGAATCGCAGCGGACAGGGTGTTGCAGCGCTTGCCAATTTTTTCAAAATTCCAGTAGAAAATATTCTTGTCGCACATGATGAGCTAGACTTTCCAGCCGGTAAAATACGCTTAAAAAAAGGCGGCGGTCATGGTGGCCACAATGGATTGCGCGATATCATTGCCCAGCTTGGCAGCAAAGATTTTTTACGCTTGCGTATCGGCATTGATCATCCGGGTAGTAGTGATCAGGTAACTGGCTATGTGTTAGGTAAGCCTAGAACCGAAGACCGAATTGAAATAGAGAAAAGCATCGATTCTGCAATAGCAATTATTGAGCAACTCGCGAGTGGAGATATTCAAAAAGCCACCCAAACGTTACATAGATAGTAATTAGGAAAAAATATGGCAATCACATGCGGCATCGTCGGTCTACCCAATGTTGGTAAATCAACACTCTTTAATGCACTGACAAAAGCAGGTATTGAATCGGCTAACTACCCTTTTTGTACAATAGAGCCAAATGTCGGCATTGTCCCTATTCCTGATGAGCGCCTTGATGCGCTGGCTGAAATAGTCAAACCAGAAAAAGTTATTCCAACAACCATGGAATTTGTTGACATCGCTGGCCTTGTAGCTGGTGCATCTAAAGGCGAAGGTCTTGGCAATCAATTTCTCGGCAATATACGCGACACCAATGCGATTGCACATGTAGTGCGCTGCTTTGAAGATGATGATGTTATCCATGTAGCAAACAAGATTGATCCTCTCAGTGATATTGAAGTTATCAATACTGAACTTGGCCTGGCTGATCTTGAGAGTGTAGAAAAAGCGCTGATGAAAGTCGCTAAAATGACTAAAAGCGGCGATAAAGAAGCTATTGCCAAGAAAAAAGTGCTAGATAAACTCATCGAACACCTAAACGAGGGTAATCCCGCTAGATCATTAGACTTAGATGATGATGAACTAAAAAAAATCAGCGAACTCAACCTGCTCACCCTAAAACCTACAATGTACATCACCAACGTTGATGAAGGTGGTTTTGAAAATAATCCGCACCTCGATGCTGTAAAGGCGTTAGCGGAAAAAGAAAATGCGATTGTAGTTCCGATCTGCGCAGCAATTGAAGCTGAAATCAGTGAGCTGGAAGATGAAGAAAAAGGTGAATTCCTCGCCGAAATGGGCTTGGATGAGCCTGGCTTAAATCGCGTGATACGCGCTGGTTATCAACTTCTTGGCCTACAAACCTATTTCACTGCCGGTGTAAAAGAAGTGCGTGCATGGACTGTAAAAATAGAGGCCACAGCCCCGCAGGCAGCCGCAGTTATTCACACTGATTTTGAGAAAGGCTTTATCCGTGCAGAAGTTATTGGGTATGATAATTTCATCTCATGTAACGGTGAAGCTGGTGCAAAAGAAGCCGGCAAATGGCGTTTGGAAGGTAAGGAATACATTGTTCAAGATGGTGATGTGATGCATTTTAGATTTAATGTATAAAAGCCTCAAAATGCTTGACAATTGG
>CALZJE010000099.1 GCA_945787715.1 uncultured Ectothiorhodospiraceae bacterium
CCGCTTAGCGGAGTAGCACTGATGGTAATACTAGTATGAGTGTCTCCCACGCCGACGCCAACTCCCGTAGCAGTATCATCCACATCGACATCGTTGCCGCCTAGAGCTCCGGTTCCACCATTGCCACTAACACCATTATGTTCATAGGTCTGTTCGGCTACGGCTATAACCACGTCATTAAGTCCCGCATCAGGCGGTGAGTCAGCATCGCCGAGCGTACTAGAGACCACCCGCACAGTGTAGTTTCCCATTGCTGTTGTGGATAATGTGTAGCTACCACTAGAGTCGGTCGTAGTGCTGTCGATCAAGTTCGGACCGATGGTATCGTAGAGTTCCACTATTACATTGGGAATACCTGCATCAGTTCCGCCTTGATAAGCGGTGCCGCTACCGCCACTGTAGTTGACATCTTCAAACACGCGTCCTGTTACGGTGTAGAACCAATCGGTATTATTGCCTCTGCTGGTACTGTTACTGGGATTTACCGGTTTTAAGCTTGCATCGGAGCCTGAGGCATCGGAGTCTGTGACGTCAACATAGTTGATACTTTTGAACGAGCCGTTGGTGAGGGTGAAGTTCCAAGGAGTACCTGGGGTACCGGACACCAAACTTAGCAATTGACCGCTGGCACCATTAAGAGTCGCAGTACCCCCACTGACAATTGTTGTCGTTTGACTATCCTGGAAGGTAAGGGTGTCTGTAACAGCAACAGATTTAGTTAAATTGTAAAATGAAGTGGAGCCATTAATAACCTGGTCGGTTCCATCTAAGACAACTGTTGAAGTAGCGGGAGAAACCGTAGCACTTGTGCGAGTCCAGTTCCCAGAAACATTTAACGTCGCTGTACCCAGCGAAAATGTACCAGAGGATAATGTGACATCATCATTAACATCAATAGTACCAGCAAGATTGATGGTGCCTCCGGTTAGATTAATTCCAACCCCAAAATTGGAACCGATGATATTGGATTGTGTCTCCAAAGCATTACCAAGATTAAGGCTCCCATTGGAGGTGTAAAGTCCGTCGCCCGCGTTGGGGAGTGAGGCGCTGCCGGAGTTAGTGCCGATATAATTGCCTTGTATAACGTTGGTACCGGAGGCGATATTGTAGATTCCATTGCCGATATTTCCCGAAATGACGTTACCAGCCCCGGTTGCCGTACCACCGATTATATTCAATGTCGCAGTAGAGTCTAAATACACGCCGTTTGTACCGTTGGCTAATCCAGTACTGGCCGTGGCATTCACGCCTATGTAGTTACCTTGGAGGGTATTACTGTCTCCATAAATGTAGACTCCGGGACCAACGTTGCCAGAGATAACATTGCGTTCTGCCGCTGAGGTGCCACCTAAAGTATTGCCATCAGTGGCCACATAAATACCGTAGGATGTATTTGGTAGCGCTGCTGTTCCCGCGTAATTAGTGCCAATATAATTGCCGGTTACCGTACCTGTGCCAGTCCAAAGTGAAATACCTGCACCGGACCACTGGTTGATGATGAATCCTTTTATAGTGACGTTGCTCGCTGGAGAAACGATACCTAATCCATCCCATCCGCCACCGCCTACCATGGCACCGCTGATCTCAATTTCGGGCCCTAAACTATTGGTATCTCCTTGATTAGTTGTTTGGCTAGTACCATCAATGATGGTATTTGCAACGGAGACGGTAGGTAATGCTGTGATTGGAGCAATTATCCACCAATTATCTGCACCAGAGGTTTGATAGTTGAGGTCTGTGTTAGGAATATTAAAGTCGATGGTGGTATCGACATTACTATTTGCATAGGTGAGACAGTCACGTAGAGAACCGATGCCACTGTCGTCCGTATTTGTTACAGTGCAAGTGGTGGCTGCCGATGCATTTTGTATACTTAATACTTGAACCAATATATTTTTCTGCCAAGTTGATGGTAGAAACGAAAGTGCTAAGGGGATAAATAGCAGTAACAGTATTAAAGATATTGCTTGCCATAGTCTGCTCGATTGTCGGTTTTCAAACATAGCAGAGTATTGATTCGGTGGGTATTCTTTATGCGGATACTCCTTCGATAGATTTTTCGCGGGCGGGAGCATAGGGATTAAGTGTCACTATATGACCATGAATGGTCTCCCGAATTGGGTGTTAAAATTAATTCATTATCCAATTTACGTAAGTTCCTTATTATTGAATATATTATATGAATTCTTTGACGAAAGAATATCGGCAAATTGCCAATAGACTTAAATTCTCGGGCTCACTACTCGGAATATAACTCACTTTTAATGAGTGTTTTCAAGGGTTTTTTTGGGTAGAAATGGGGATTTAACTAAAGCTTTTTAGTTAGCTATTTTGATACTTCGAGGTGACCAGAATAAATCCATTTTTTGTTATGTGAGGCTATCTCAATCGGAAGTTCACTGGTAAACGCAACAGTACCGCAACCGATTCTCCATCAATATTTCCTGCGGTAAAACTGGAATTAGAAATAGCAGCAACCGCTGCTTGATCAAATGCTTCACCGGCGGATTTTATAACGGTGATTTTTCGAATCTTGCCTTTATCATCAATCAATACTTCGAGTTTAACTTTTCCTTCTTTACCCTGTGCTCGCATAACAGGTGGATAAATCGGAGTCTCACGGTGAATCATGCGTGGCATACTGGTGAGTTGGAAAACCGGGGTAGGGGTGGGCAACACTTCTTCTTCGACAATATCATCTTTTGTTGCTACCACTTCAGGTACCACAGGTTCATGTATGATAGGCTCTGGCTCAACCGGTTTTGGCAGCTCTTTTGGTGGGGCTATTTCTGGCTGCTCTGTGAAAGCCGGTTTTTTTACAGGCACGGGCTTAGGTTGCTCAACTGGTTTTGGTTTGGGCTTTTTCAGTTGTTGCTGCGGTTTAGGTTTTTTCTTAATAACCTTTTTTGGTTTAGGTTTGGGCTTTGGTTTAACTTTCGGCTTCTGTTGTTTTACCGGTTGTTGCCAAGCGACGAAATCGAGTGTGATCACTGGTGGTGGCGCAGGCGGTTCTGTTCTTCCTAGTTTTGGAAGAACCAGGAACAAACTGATATTAATTAAAGAGCCGAGTACGAATGCGGCAATCCAGGAAGTATTAGCCTTCATCTGCCTTACTGGTCGCGATGCCAACCTGTTTTGCCCCACCTGCTTTACAGGCATCGAGTACTTTTATAAATATTTCTGTCGTAGCACGTCTGTCTACCTGAATGAGTACTGCAGTATCTGGTGCAACTCGAAACTGTTCGCTTACAAGGCGTTCGATATCGTTTACATCAATAGGTTTATCTTGAAATCGAACTTCGCCTTTATTGGAGACTTGAAAAGTGATTTTTTTAATGGGTAATGGTTCTGAAACTTTTGATTCCGGTTTTTCAATCACAAGCCCTCTATTTTCTGGGAACACGGTAGTGACCATAAAAAATATGAGCAACAGAAACACCACATCAATAAGCGGTGCCATTGAGATTTCTGGCTTTCCGGCTTCCAGTTTTGGGGGAGTAATTTGCGCTTGCGATTTGTTGCTGTTAAGCATTATCGTGGTCTATTTTTTTGGTCATAATCACATGCATACTTTGTTCTGTTACAGTAAGAACATGACGTAGTTGTCGTACGAGTAAATGGTGTGCGAATATTACTGGGATGGCGATAACTAATCCACTTGCTGTGGTGAGCAACGCTTGAGAAATTCCATGTGCCATTTCTTGCGGTTCGCCTGTGCCTTTGAGTGCAATGACTTCGAAAACTTCGATCATCCCCGTTACCGTACCGAGTAGTCCTAACATAGGGAGTAGGGAGCCAATAATCGCGATTGTTGGTAATGTACCTTCGAGTTTTGACATGATATCAGCGAATTGAATATTTAACTGTTCTACCAGGTCATCACGGTGATTCACTTCTTCCCAAGTGAGTTTACAGACTATTAGAGCAATTGGGCTGGATGAATTATTAGATAAAGACTCTCCTCCAAACTCTGTTTGTAATAAGAGTTGTTCGTGGTCTTGTTGAGCTTTATGTTTCCAGATATTGATGCGTATCATTCGCTCAATGAGCATAACAAAAGCAACCCAGGCCACGACAAAAATGACCCACATGACAGGGCCACCACGGTCCATTAAATCCCAAAAATCGGCAATACTAAACATTTTTACCCTTTATTGGCTGATAATTTAAAAACTGGCTTCTACGCCAAATGATGGAAATAATCCTAATGCGATCTGTTTTTTTGGTGAATCGATATCTTCATAAGCATTTCCATAATCATAACCTGAAATATTTTCTGTGTTCAGTATATTTAATATATCCAGATAGAAATTGAGCTTCCAGGTGTTAAAGCGTGTCTCTTTATCGATGCGTAAATCAAGTTGAAAGAAGTTTGGTAGACGAGCGCTGTTTAATGCTCCCCATTTTGGCCGCCAGTGCGAAAAATTAGGGTCATTTTCAGCATTGCCTTGATCACCACAACTCACAAACTCTTCACCATCAACACAGCGCCCGTCCCGACCTAATACAGGAGTATAAGGTTTTCCTGAGTTCGCTCGAAGACGAAAGCCCAATGTCCATTTTTTCCAGTCATTTGGCAATGGCTGGCTCCACACAAGTGTTAGGGTGTGGCGTTGATCACCGAGAAAAGGAAATGTTTCACCTTTTTCTCGACGTGTTGATTCTAAATACGAGTAACTCAGCCAGCCCATTTTTCCTTGGTAAAAATCGCGTTTAATCAGTAGATCGAACCCATAGGATTCACCGGTTCCTTCATTGGTATAGTTATCCGGAGAATCAAGGTCTTCGTAGTTTACAACAAGATTTTTCATAGGCTTGTGGTAAACCTCAAATTGGGTACTCCATAACGAAGTGACTTTGTGTCGTACACCGATAATGCGATGTTCTGAGCTGAGAAAATCGAGTTTGGGGTTGCCAACGTTTCTAATCCAGAAAGCACCTTCAGGTATTTGTATATATTTCCCCCAGCTTGATGTAAACGTAGTTTTATCATTTAACGCATATTCGGCTGAGAAACGTGGTGATATATGCTTCATATCTTCGCGGCCGTTGGATTTTATATAAGTCCCTCTCAATCCGAGTTGTGTTGTTATTTTATTCTGCCAGGTGTTGCGAATTTTAATATAAGGATTAATTAAACCCGATTTGTATGTGGAGTTGACATCAAATTTTTTCGTTTCAGTCAAGTTGTAATCAATATCATTAAAGCCAGGTTGACGACCAATAGAGGCATCAACGGGTGTTTCAGCGTAAATGAACTCACTTCCTGTTGTGAGCAGTAGGTTTTCCTTGATATTCCAACGTGCCTCTGGCTGCCAGATGTAATTATGATCATTAATCTTGAGAAAATAGGGATCGCCATTGGCATCTTCCCCCAATTTTGTTGAACTCAGGGAATTAATGTAATAGAGCGAAGATGATGAGTTCAAATTGGCCGACCACTGCTGCTCCCACACTAGACTCGTACTATGGTATTCAATGCTATTAGCCAATTCACCTTTTACATCGGGATCCGATTTGCTGGTGGAGTTAAGATCAAGGCGTATTTCATCTCCGGCACTAAAGTGTTGAAGCAATAATCGTCCATTTTTCAATTCACGTTGCCATAGCGCTTGTGCATCATAAAAGAAGGGTACTTCCGTTATTTTATCTTTCTCTTCTTCGGGATCATCATCGTCCTCAAACATTTTACTGAAAGTGTCGGGTGAGAAAATCAGATCAATATAACTACGCCTTGCAGAAACATAAAAGCTATCTTTTGAGCCAGCTTTACCGATAGGTCCTTCGAGTACAATGGAAGATTCGTAAGTTCCAATCGAATAATGCTGATGAATTCGATCATTTTTAGGTGCCCGTAGTTTTACATCCAATGCGCCACCCAGTGAATCACCGTATTCAACAGGGAAACCACCGAGAAACATATTAAAGTCCTGAATAAGTTGAGGACTAATCGTGGAGTGGAGTCCGCCAAAATGGTAGAGATAACCTATCTGTGCACGATTTACCCAGACAATGTTTTGATTGGGTTCGCTGCCGCGTACATACATAACACCAGCACCCTCTGCGGCAGTAACAACACCGGGCATGGATTGAATAACCTTGAGCGGATCGCCTTGTGAACCAGGTGCACGTCGCAATTCTTCACGGCTTAAGGTGAGCTTGGATGTTTTTTCTTGTACCCGCTCGGCAACTACATCTAATGATTCGCCTTCATGCATTATGGGATCGATATAAAATGTAACGTTGAATTTTTCTTCTGTCAGTTCAGTTTCAAATGTCTCGTAACCTGTATTGAGTATTTTGATTTTTACGGGATACTCAATCTCATCAAAAATAATGTTTCCCTGGTCATCTGTAGTGTCATATTCGCCGGTTGCTTGTATTACTACTGTTGCTCCCTCAACTTTATCTCCAGTACCTTTTTGGAGGACTGATATGGACAATTCATTGGCTAGAAGGGGGGTTGTAGAGACCAATGTTACGATGAAACAAAGAAACGCTTGTTTTAGTTTTTTCATTAAAAAGCCATGTTTAAGTTGCATAAAATCTATGCCGAAAAATAATGTGATTGATACTTTATCGGTATTATAAATAACTTAGTTGATAATTATTACAATAATTTGATTAAAATAGAAATTTATCGTGAGCTAGTAGGAATTCATTAATATAGTGAATAGCAGGCGGATATTATAGGTTTTCACATGATTCTGAATTATTTTTTGCTTCATTCAATGCTATAAAATCGTTGATTGAATACTATCAGTCGAAGTTACAAAAGAGCGAAGAGCATGCAAACTATTAGTAAAGTATTTTTAATAAGTTCTGTTTTATCTATTTCTCAAATAGCACAATCGAGAGAAGATGTGAATCAACGTAATGGTGGTGTTGGCGAAGCAGTCGCTGTAACAACGACATCCTTACTCAATATACATACTGATAGCACTCAAATTGAAGTTGGCAGCGGTTTATATTATGATGAAAAAGTACTTGCTCCTACGCTTAGCTTGAGATCTCGTCTTTTTTTTCAACAGAAATATGTGCTATCCCTGGCGCTGAATTATCATCCTCAAAACTCTCAAAATCGCGCAGATTTGATTTATGGTGGTATAGGTTTTGGTAAGAAAGGATTTAATACAGGTGTCGGTAAATATTATATTGAAGCGTTGGTTGGTGCGGGAAGCATTGACGGGGAAGAGAGAATTGTCATTGAGCCATCTTTGCTATTTCCGATAGCAGAGTTCAAGCCCATCAAAACATTCTTTTTGCGGCATCGATTTGGTATCAATACCGCACTTGCTTATACTCACTTGATTGATCCAAATGATGCGTCACATTTTGATGAAATGAACACAGTTAAATTAAATGTAAATCTTTATTTCAATCGACGTAATAAGTAATTATTTGCTTAATATTACACCGCATTCGATATGATCTGTGTAAGGAAACTGATCGAATAAGGCAAATTTTTCAATTTTATACGCTGGTAATTTCTCGATATTTTCTCGCAACGTATTGGGATTGCAGGATACATAAATAATACGATCAAATGTCGAAACTAGCTCGATAGTTTTGTCATCCAGTCCACAACGTGGGGGATCGATAAAGATTGTTTTAAAATTGAAATCATCCAGATTTAAATGTGCTAGGCGTCGAAATTCACGGTCTCGATTAAGTGCTTGCCTTATTTCTTCACTGGAAAGGCGAGCGATATATACATTTTCGATACCATTCGTTTCAAGATTGTAGATAGCAGATTTCACCGAGCTTTTCGCAATTTCAGTCGCTAATACCTGTTTGAAGTTTTGTGATAATGGAATGGTGAAGTTTCCATTGCCACAATAAAGCTCCAGCAAGTCGCCCTCACTATTCATAGTGTTTTCGTAAGCCCAGGTGAGCATTTTTTCACAAACACCCGCGTTTGGTTGAGTGAAGCTATTTTCAATTTGTTGATAATTGAAGTGCTTGCCAGCGACAGACAAGGTTTCGATCACGTAGTCTTTATCGAATACAATTTTTTGTTTTCGTGATCGGCCAATTAGATCAATATTGAACGTGTTTTTTAACTGTCTTGCTGCTTCCTCCCATTCTTCAGTGAGTTTTTTGTGATAAATAAGAGTAACGAGAGTACCGCCCCTAAGCGTCGATAAAAAATCTATCTGAAAAAGTCGTTTTGTTAATACTTCAGAAGCCCCGATTTTATTTAAAAGATCGGGCATCAAATTAGCAATTTTTTCATTTGCACGTGGAAAGCTTGTGAGTCTTATTGGTGTTTTTTTATCACCTTTATTAAACATGGCATAAGAAATTTTTCCGGCATCATGCCAGATTTTAAACTCAACACGCTCACGAAAATGTGTGGCAGTTGAGCGATACACGGTTAATTCAGGATGTTTTAGATGCTGGAATAGGTTTTGAATCGACTTTTTTTTCTCTTCCAGTAACAATTCATATTGTTCGGGGTAAACTTCAATCATAGTGTTTGTTTTGTAAATGTTTTATGGGATTGATGCATATTTTAAAGTAAAAAGCGATAAATTGTTGGTGTTTTGTTCGATATTTTAAATATTTAATGGATGGATTTATGTTGTCTAATGCGAAAAACAAAAAAACTATTTTTCCCTTTGGCCATATGTTATACATTATCTTTCCAATTTAGTTTTGTAATCCAGAGAGTGATAAATGAAAGCGCGTAATCGAATATTTCTCGTTATTATTGGCTTGTCTATTGGTTTATCTATCGGTGCATGTAGCATTAAACCGATTACTGAGAAAAGCATTCGAGCAACTCCTACATTCAAGATATCTTTTAATGTGGATAGGCCATATCAGCAAGTTTTTGCTGATTTTCTCGACAATACACGTGAATGTTTTTCTCGAAAATCGACACAAGAACAGCTTTTTGTTTCAGGTCAGAGAGATAATGGAAAGAAAACTGCGTATATTAAAGTCGAGCATATTTTTGCGAAGCTGGAGCATAATGTTCATTTTTTAATTGATTTGACGTCCGAATCTAAGAATAAGACTGCAGTGACAGCTTATACGTCTGAAAGCGGTGGTGAAGATAATGTGATGGCTGTTAAATTGTGGGCGGATAAAAATAATAAAACATGTCCTGCTTAATCCACTTTTATATATCTCCCTTTTAACTTTCGGGCTGTTTAGGGAAGCCTTTTACAAAACGTACAAAATTACTGGTAGAAACTGCTCGATAGTTCATTTGGCCGAAACCTAACGACATAAACCACGCGTTAGTTTCTGCGTCTTCCTCTACGATATAAGGTGTTGATGACCATAAACCGTTATCTTGTGAGGCAGGGTTATCCGGGAAAATTATCAGATTGATTGGCGGAGACGCACATTGCCGATCGATGATTGTATTCAACTCTTTAATATCGGGTAGGCGCCAGCCATCTCCCGATCCATTGAATGTTTGAGCTTCTAATAATGCTTCTTGCCAAGTTAATTTTTTAGGCGCGCCAACACAATTGGTTCCGTCCCATGTTTGGCCGACAACACAACGTGCCCAAATAAGCTCACTCAACATATCTTTTGCTTCAAGGCGCTGTATAATGTATATTTAGATTTATTCATGGTTTATAGGTTTTTACCAAACGCAAAAAATGCTCTTGTTCTTTTTTGCATATTTTTGCGTGATTTTTAATTATTTTTCCGAAATATACACACCAAGCACTATCGTTGAGTATGGATGTAGGTGTTGACGTCCAATAGAAACTGGGGATGGTATATTTGAAATACGCCGCACTTGTCACTATATTGGCGCCATTCACATCAACATCAACGGATTCGAAGTCGATAATGGAAAGTAGTTCTGTCAAGCTAGGTACTCGCCAATTTCCACTCCCGCAATGTGCTGAAGAAAACCCAGATGCGTAAGCGTTGGTGTTACAAATACCTGAACTACAACTTGCATTACTCTGATCAGTGTCGTTACCCGCTCCGGAAAACCCTTCCTTGCCACCATTAATGTGCTCAATGGGATTAAACCAGGTATACGCACTTTCATCGCGTGTATTAAAGTCAAAATCCGATGCTTTCACTTGCCAAACCAGGTTAGTATTTTTATCGAGAACACATACCCATTCTGTTGCCGTATCATCGAGTAGTACGGCATTATCATCAATTTTAACATAGCGATTTAAGCGCGTATTATCAACATTGTCTCCATCCTGTTCTGGAAAATCTAACGATTTACATCCAGCAATAACCGCTTTGTTATCGTCATAACAGAGGGTTACTCCCGTATCGTTAATCGCCCCGGCATTGCCATCCATATCATTAATGGTTAGATATAGAATATTTTGGGTTTGATGTACAACGCC
>CALZJE010000100.1 GCA_945787715.1 uncultured Ectothiorhodospiraceae bacterium
AATTGGCCCATATCTCATGCGCATTAAGCGACTCACCGTCACACCTTGAGAATCCCATAGGCGACGAACTTCTCGATTGCGGCCTTCTCTGAGAATTACGTTATACCAGTGGTTAGCGCCTTGGCCACCGCCATCGGTTATTTTATCGAACTTAGCCGGGCCATCTTCTAACATAACTCCTTCTGTCAGCGTTTTTAATGTTTCGTTGCTGACTTCACCCAAAATTCGGACGGCATACTCCCGTTCTATTTCACTACTTGGATGCATTAACTGGTTGGCTAACTCGCCATCGGTGGTGAACAACAATAATCCGGAAGTGCTGATATCTAATCGTCCAATCGCAATCCAACGGCTGCTGCCGAGCTTGGGTAAATTTTCAAAAACAGTTTTTCGACCTTCAGGATCAGAGCGTGTTGTGACTTCGCCCACTGGTTTGTGATAGATAATTACGCGTGTTTCTCTTCGACGTAATTTTGAAACAGGAACAAGTTTTCCGTTCACTTTAAGCTTGTCACCTGGCACATAACGATCACCTAACTGAGCGATTTTATCGTTTAGCTTTACGCGACCTTGTGTTATCCATTCTTCTATCTGTCGGCGTGATCCATAACCTGCTTGTGCAAGTATTTTTTGAAGTCGTTCACCACGCTTTTCTTGTGTGGCGTCTTGTTTGCTTTCTTTTTTGCCTTCTTTTTTGGTCGCTTTTTTTCTCATTGAGGTGCTTCTGTTGGTTTGGACTCATCTTGTTCTTCAGATGGGGTCTCTTGTTCTATTGATTGGTCTTCAGTAAAAAGCATCTCTTCGACCTTTTCATCATTTATAAATTGCTCTGCAGTTACTTTTTCAGTGGAAGATTCAATGGCTTCTTCAGTAAGCTTTTCATGCTCATCAGGCTTCGATATCGAAGCATCTGAGCTTTCTTTTAGTTCGTTTAATAAAGCTTCTGAACTTACTTCCAGTTTATTTGAAGAATCTGATAGCTCAGCCACTTCAGACACTTCTTCATCAAAATCTTCCAGTTTACTCTTCTCTTGGATTTCTTTAATTGCCTCTATCAACTCTGCATTTTGCTCAGGATCCAATGTTTCAGCAATTTCATCAAGGTCTCTGATCTCAGACAATGGAGGAAGATCTTCAAGGCTTTCAAGATTAAAATAATCTAAAAATTGTTTCGTTGAACCGAATAATGATGGCCTACCCGGTACATCTCGTTGACCTATCACGCGAATCCATTCTCGCTCCAACAAAGTTTTGATTATATGACTACTGACTGCAACACCGCGAATTTCTTCTATTTCGCCACGTGTTATTGGTTGTCGATAGACAATGATAGCCAGAGTTTCTAACAGCGCACGGGTATATTTCGCAGGCTTTTCATCCCATAATCGAGACACCCAGGGCGCAAATTTTTCTTTCACCTGAAAACGATAGCCACTGCTGACCTTTTTAAGCTCAATGCCACGGTATTGATAGTCAGCTTCTAGCTCTTGCAGTGCTTGAGCAACATCCTCTTTTTCTGGCACCTCGGTTTCAGGAAAAAGTTTTAAGATTTGATCAAATGATAACGCCTTATCACTGGAGAAGATAAAACCTTCAATAATATTTTTTAGTTCGATGGAGTTCATTTAACAGATTTTACGTGTATGGGGCCATATGTTTCGGTTTGAATTATTTCAATCAAGGATTCTTTAATCAATTCCAGCATGGCAAGAAAAGTGACTACGACACCCATCCGGCCTTCTTTCGCATTAAACAATTCTGTAAACATTTTAAAATTAACGTCAGCTAATTGCTCGAGCAGAGAACTCATTCGTTCACGTACTGATAATGCCTCACGTTTAATTTCGTGATGGGTAAATAATTCCGCTCGCGATATAACGTCTTTTAATGCATATAACAGGCTACTCAATTCAACATCAGGGTGTTGAATGCGAGTTTCCCTATCGCATTTCACCGGCTCAACAAGATAGATATCTCGTTCTTGACGTGGCAGCCCATCGATATCATTCGCTGCTTTTTTGAAACGTTCATACTCTTGCAGGCGACGAATCAGTTCCGCACGAGGGTCATCTTCCTCTTCTTCATGCGCAACTTTGGGCAACATCATTCTTGATTTAATTTCTGCAAGCATTGCGGCCATAATCAAATATTCACCTGCGAGCTCAAGATGAACTTCCTTCATCAAGTCAACATAAGACATATACTGACGAGTAATTTCAGCAATGGGAATATTTAAGATATCCACATTTTGTTTTTTAATAAGATAAAGCAGTAGATCTAGTGGCCCTTCAAACATATCGAGAAACACTTCAAGCGCATCGGGTGGAATATAGAGATCTTGTGGAATATTATTAACTGCAACACCATTAACAATAGCAATGGCATCTTCTTTAACATTCAATTGTCCTAATTCACTCATAAAAATTCCGATGGACTTTAGCGATCAAAAAGGGTTTTAATGCTAACGATAAGTTAAACCCATCGCTTGTCGAACTTCTTCCATGGTATCTCTTGCAATATCTCTCGCTTTTTCGCTTCCTTCCGCAAGTATGCTTCTTACCATTTTTGGATCCTCCAAATACACTTCCGCACGTTCACGAATGGGCTTTTGCTCGGCTATCACTGTGTCAACAATTTTTTGTTTACAGACAAGACAACCTATTGATGCAGATTTACAACTCTCTTGCACCCAAGATTTCAGATCTTCGCTGGAGTAAAGCAGATGAAATTGCCACACTGGACACTTTTCAGGATCACCCGGATCACTTAAGCGTACACGCGCAGGATCGGTCGGCATGGTTTTTATTTTCTTCTCAACCGACGCAGGATCTTCTCGCAAGCCAATGGTGTTGTTATAGGATTTTGACATCTTCTGCCCGTCAAGACCTGGAACCTTGGAACTGGCAGTAAGCAAAGGTCGAGGTTCTGGAAGAATGATTCGTCCACCACCTTCAATAAAACCAAACAATCGCTCTTTATCACCAACTGATAGATTATGTTGAGATTCAATCAATGCTCTTCCGGTCTCTAGCGCTTCTGTATCACCTTGTTCCTGATAACGCTTTTGCAAGCTCTTATAGAGTTTTGCATTCTTACGTCCCATTTTTTTAATGGCCGATTCGGCCTTTTCCTCATAGCCCGGTTCACGACCGTAGAGGTGGTTAAATCGTCGCGCAACTTCACGGGTTAATTCAACATGGGAAACTTGATCTTCACCGACAGGAACCATGCTCGCTTGATAAATCAAGATATCGGCACTTTGCAACAAGGGATAGCCGAGAAAGCCATAAGTAGCCAGATCTTTCTCTTTTAACTTTTCCTGTTGATCTTTATAAGTTGGAACACGCTCAAGCCAACCGAGTGGTGTAATCATGGATAATAGAAGATGCAGTTCTGCATGTTCAGGAACACGAGATTGAACAAAGATACTCGCAGAACCAGGATTTACACCGGCTGCCAGCCAATCCACCGCCATCTGGAAAACACTGTCTTCGATAATTGAAGGATCTTCATAGTGCGTGGTTAACGCATGCCAATCGGCAATAAAGAAATAACACTCATATTCGTGCTGTAACTCTACCCAGTTCTTCAAGACTCCATGATAATGACCTAAATGAAGCTTACCTGTGGAACGCATACCTGAAAGTACACGCTGATGACCAGAAACTGCGCCCAATCTACTCTCCTCTCCTATAATCCGACTATTTGATACATGATAACACGCAACGCATTCACCACGGGAAACAAAACCCAGGCCAATACCCCTAAAAAAAACAAACCTAATACGATAAATAAGCCATAGGGTTCTGACTTACTAAAATAATAGGCAATTTTGGGCGGAAAGACACTATTTAACACCCTGCCACCATCTAATGGCAAAATAGGTAATAAATTCAATACCATAAGCATTAAATTTATTGCTATGCCAGCATCCCCCATTAACACCAAGGGGTAGGCCCAAGACGATGTAGTGTCTGAAAGCTCCAACCCTACTTTCATCATTAATGCCCAAAATACTGCCATTAACAAGTTTGCACACGGCCCGGCTAGTGCAACCATAGCCATATCTCGTCTAGGATTTTTCAAATTTTCCCAGGTAATAGGTACCGGCTTTGCCCAGCCAAATACAAAACCACCGGTTAACATGAGAAAACCAGGAACAAGAATTGTACCAATGGGATCAATGTGTTTGACGGGATTAATGGTCAAGCGACCTAGCATTTTTGCGGTTGGATCGCCCAGCTTCATTGCTACCCAGCCATGAGCAACCTCATGTAGCGTAATAGCAAACAATACAGGCAACACCCATACAGCAAAAGTTTGGATATTATTCAGTTCTGGCATCGAATTATTAGATAGTTACGTTAGTGTAATATTAGTGCATATTGAAACAATAAAGCTAGTTGCATATTCTTCAAGCAGCTATTCTTCAAACACAGATGTATCACCCAAGCCTGCTCGAAGCACGTTAGGTACATCATCAGTCATATCCACAACGGTAGTAGTCTCAACGCCGCAATATCCGCCGTCAATAACTAAGTCTACTTGAGATGACAAGGTATCCCTAATATCGTAGGGATCCGTCATTGGGTATTCTTCATTGGGTAAATGCAATGTCGTGGAAATCATTGGCTCACCTAGCGCCGCTAACAAATCAATCACTATTTGATTGTTAGCAATTCGAACGCCCAGTGTTTTTCTCTTTGGTGCTAATAATCGCCTTGGCACTTCTTTAGTCGTTTTTAAAATGAAAGTATATGGCCCAGGCGTTAGCCCTTTTAATAAACGATAAGCAGGATTATCCAACTTTGTATATATTCCCACTTCAGTAAGATCACTACACATCAAAGAGAAATCGTGATCCGGTGCTAAGCGACGTATACGGCGAATACGATCTGCCGCGCCTTTGTTACCTATATGGCAACCCATGGCATAGCAAGAATCAGTTGGATATACAATCACGCCGCCATTTCGAATAATCGCTACTGCTTGTGCGATCAATCTGGATTGCGGATTTTCTGGATGAATTTGAAAAAACTGGCTCACTTTTAAATCCTAATTTAACCCGGAGATTTCATGTTGTGCGAATTTATCACGCAGTAATTTGATTGTACAAATGAGAAAACGTAAGATTCATGAATTATCCGGGTTTTAACTGCCAATCGTGCCAAACTGGTTTGCAATCTGTTGGTAATTCAAGATTACGGCCTAATTCCACATAGGGATTCCCCGGCACATGAAAGTCAGACCCAACGGATGCCAAAAGTTCATGACGTCTTGCAATAGATGCTGTTTGTGCGATTTCGTCTGGAGTAGAACGGTTGGCTATCACCTCAATTCCTCGACCACCACACGCCTTAAAATCTATCACCAAGCTCTCCAGCTTAGTACGTGTCATGTTATAGCGAACTGGATGTGCAATAACAGCTTGCCCACCAGCTTCAACAATCCATTTGACACCCTCTTCCAAGCTTGCCCATTTACCATTCACAAATGCTTTACCGTTTTTACCAAGCCACTTGGTGAATGCTTTCTGCATTTCTTTGACATGACCTCGGTCGAGTAAATAACGGGCAAAATGTGTTCTTGTTACTGCCTCAAACCCGACTTCTTCTGTTAACTCTTGCCACACATTAGGGATGCCACATTTATCGAGCTTTTCGGCAATTTTTTTTGCTCGACGAATACGTTCTGTACGAATTTCAATTAATCCGTTTTGTAATGCTTCAGACGCTGGATCAAAATTCAGACCTACAATGTGTATAGTTTGGTTATTCCTCCAGGTGACGGAAATCTCCACGCCATTAATAAGTTTTATTCCGAGTTCTTCCGCTTTTTTCCTCGCTGCACTTAAGCCTTTGGTCTCATCATGATCTGTAAGCGCTAAAACATTGACACCTTGCTCATGCGCTCTTTCGACTAACGCTTCAGGAGATAAAGTACCATCTGAAAATATTGAATGGCTATGTAAATCATAAATCATAATGCACTTTCCAGAATCACATAAGCAATAGCGTATTCTTGTTCATCGGAGATTGAGAGATGAGATTGTGTAATATTATTTTCCTCAATATATTTTTTGGCCGCTTCGATAAACCGTAAGTTAGGTTTACCCAGCTCGTTGCTCTCGACAATTATGTGGCGCATCGAAATACCGTAACGAAACCCTGTGCCCAACGCCTTCACTGCAGCTTCTTTTGCAGCGAAACGTTTAGCCAGGAAAATTTCGGGTTTTATCTTATCTAAAAGTAATTGATGCTCTGACTCAGAAAGAATTCGCTTCGAAAACCGCGAACCATATTTCTCAAGATTTTCAGCCATTCGGCTCACCTTGACGATATCTGTGCCTATCCCGTAGATCATTTGTTAGTTAGAGCAGTCAGTCTTGCATTCACCATCAAACGCTTCATTTCGCGTACTGCTTCATCCAGACCTGTAAATACCGCACGAGCAATAATTGCGTGACCAATGTTTAATTCATGCACATCTAGCAATGCAGCAACAGGCTCTACATTATGATAATGCAAACCATGCCCAGCATTAACAATTAAACCCTTTGATGTGCCATATGCTACTGCATGCGCGATTTTATCAAACTCCGCCTGCTTTTCCTGTGGATCTTCAGCATCGGCAAAATGACCAGTGTGAATCTCAATCACGGGTGCACCGATTATTACCGCCGTTTCAATCTGAGCAATATCGGCATCAATAAATAGGGATGATCGGATACCTGCTTTATTCATTCGATCAATGGCTTTGGAGATTTTTGATTTCTGCCCAATCACATCCAAGCCACCTTCGGTGGTTAATTCCTCGCGTTTTTCAGGAACCAAGCAAACATCTGCTGGTTTTATCCGCTCTGCAATGGCTAACATTTCATCAGTAACTGCCATTTCGAGATTCATTTTTGTTTGCAACATATTGCGTAGCAAACCAACATCTCTCTCCTGGATATGTCGACGATCCTCGCGAAGATGCAATGTAATGCTATCAGCACCTGCCGTTTCTGCCATCAATGCTGCCTGAATCGGATCAGGATAAATTGTGCCACGCGCTTGTCGAAGGGTTGCAATATGATCAATATTTACACCGAGCTGGATACTATTTTGTACGTAAACCATGCTAACTAATTCCTTGATGATCGTTTTAGACTAACGAAATTTTGAGGCGGAATCATAGCATAAATGCAATCAGTAAAAAGGGGGATAAGTGTGTTACATACCCACTAGATCAATGATCACTTGCGCTTATTAACATTTATTTTTTTGTATAGACAGTGCTGAATTTTAATATTTTGCCTGTTTCATAATTGCAATGCATGCACTTTATAGTTACTTTCGCAATAAAATATCGTATATATTTCATATACGTTTTGCTACACAAAAAAGTGATAATAAATGGGAATCGTAAAAATATCAGACGAATTACACGAAACCGCTCGAATTACGAGCAACGCCATGACACGTTCAATAAACGCACAAGCCGAACATTGGATGAGAATAGGCAAGCTCGTCGAAGAAAATCCAATCATGACTTACCAACAAGCTTGTCGATTTCTCTTAGAAAAAGCAAAAGCATCAGAATTGACTCTCAATCAAAAAACAGGATAAGCCACAACTATATTCACTGATGGGAATGATATTGATGACATACGTGTCGCCGGAAAATTAACGGCAAAAGTACTTGAAGCGCTAAATGTTTTTATCAAATCCGGTATTAGTACAGCACAGATCGACGATTTTCGCGAAGACTACACGGAATGGTGCCTGGCCTGCGCTATTGCATTTTTTATAATATAAGAATTTTAATAATACAATTGCGCAGGCCAGGCACTGTTTCTTAAAATTTTCACAATCGGCTTGTACGTTTCGCACCAACCTACTCTGGCGTTGAAAAAAAAATCAAAGGCATGGTCGTCAGCCCGATAGAATTTTCTGCCTTCTCTTGTGTTAGTCAGGGTTGCTTCTTTGTGTTTAAAAGTCCACTATTTACGCTCACGATAATTTAAAAAGTACGTCGTTAATTTGGCGCTTGCATCATACTTAAAGCAAGTATCTTAAGACTATAATTCCTAAGGAAGATGAAATGTTTAAATTAAGGTGCGCAGTGTATTTATTATTACTACTTGTATCGATTCCTGGCACAAGTTTAGGTGCTTTTGACCTCATCGATAATTTTGATACCACTGTTAATCAAGTTACAAATGCCTCTGATGCGACGGTAAATACGCCGGATTTCATCAGACATGAATATTCCCGCAGACCCGCTTTTAACTCAGATAGCTCTCTCGCCATTCAATATAGTGGAAATGGATTTTTTCATTTATATTCTGTTAATACGGATAACACGTTAACTTATTTGCACATTCTCGATGGTATTGGAGGAGTCTATGAGCCTAATTGGCATCCAACTAACCCAGACATACTATATACATTTAATTCTTATGGCATAGGGATGCAATTAAACGCCTTCAATGTAAGAACACAGACTCGTATAAATACAATTGATATGGGAAGTAAGATCACGGCGTTGGGGGGAGGATTTACAACAGCCGATAGGGCTCACACAGGCGAAGAGGGACGACCATCAATTGATGGTAATATTTGGTGTCTTGCTGTTTATAGCGGAGAGTCTTGGGTGATGAGAGGAATGATTGCGTATAATTTAGCTCAAGATAAAGTCATCGCCTCAAGAGAAATGACTGAAGGCCCTGATTCCATTTCAACGTCAGCTAGTGGTAATTATTGTGTAGCAGTTGCTGGTTATGGAGGCAATGGCATCAGGTCTTATCCAATTAATGACAGTACTTTTGGAACATTTAGACAAATCCACTCTGGTCCGGAACACGTTGATATTGCAACAGATGCATTAGGAAGAGACGTTCTCGTTTATATCGATTCAGTCAATGATGGTTACGTAAAGGCTGTTGATCTCGGATCCGGAAAAATGGTTCAACTTTTTGATACTTGGGATAATGTTGAAGCGCCTGCCGCTCACTTTTCTGGAATGGGATTTTCAGTACCGGGTTGGGTGATTGTTTCACTATTTGGTGGAAGCAATACCAGTTTTTATTACAATAAAATTTTAGCCGTAGAACTTGCTGAAAATCCAAGAATTATTGATCTTGGAGATAATCATCATGGCGAAAGTATCGCTGTAGATGAACAAGGCGTAGGAAGTGAACATTTATCATATTTTGCACAACCCCAAGCCACTGTAAATTCTCAATTAGATAAAATCCTTTATGCGAGAGTCACTAATGGTGTTATTTCAGATCATATGATTTCAATTAATCAAAGCATCCCCCAAGCACGTGGAATCATGGATGGCGGAGCTGCTCCAACGCCTGACCCAATACCAGATCCAACGCCAGATCCAGATCCAGATCCAGATTCAGATCCAGATCCAGATCCAGATCCACTTTCAATTATTTCAGCGAGTACAATTTATTTCCAAGTGGATGGTGATCTAGCTATTCATATTCAAACAAGTTCAACATCAAACTGTCGCTGGGATTAT
>CALZJE010000101.1 GCA_945787715.1 uncultured Ectothiorhodospiraceae bacterium
CCTGCTGGACCTTGATCACCTTTAGGACCTGCGAGACCTTGCTCACCCTTGTCACCTTTAGGACCTGCTGGACCTTGATCACCTTTAGGACCTGCGAGACCTTGCTCACCCTTGTCACCTTTAGGGCCTGCTGGACCTTGATCACCTTTAGGACCTGCTGGACCTTGATCACCTTTAGGACCTGCGAGACCTTGGTCACCCTTGTCACCTTTAGGACCTGCTGGACCTTCAGGGCCTGCTGGACCTTCAGGACCTAGTTTTCCAATAGTTACTATGAACTCATCACAATTGCCTTTTCCAGTGTCTTTACTGTAATCTCCTGAGTCACTGTCTTTTTCACTATCTCCATCTCTATCAGAGTATGACGAATATTTATAATTTGAATCATCCTTAGAACTGCTGTCATGGCTGTCATGGCTGTCATGGCTATCATCGCTGTCATGACTGTCATGACTGTCACTTGTATCATGAGAGCTCGATTCAATACTGGGGCAACGTCCTCCTTTTAGCATGACATCCTTACCGAAAGCGACAACCCTGTAGTCACCAGGCATTAGTTGATAAGGTAGCTCTGGAATCCATAGTGTCATTGAATCGATAAACTCGCTGTAAATGACACTGGCACCATTATCGCCAGGCTTGCCAAAGGCAACTTGTGCATCCTCGGTGAAATTGGTGCCGATGATTTTTAAAGCGTGTTCTGGATGGTTGAATGCTGCAAAGATGTTATATGCAGACGTATTGCTGTGATCAGAACTGTAGTCTCTGTCATATTCGTTATCGCTAGCATTAGCCGACGAGAGTGACAGGGCAACAGCAAACGAAACAGCAGGTATTGTTTTAAAAAAATCACAGATAGGTATTTTGTATATTTCTTTCATGGAAGTCCCTTTGATTATTTTTGGTTATTAAGAAACATTAAGCTCAAGTTTCCGAATTTATAAACACGTATAACTTACGCTCAATTATCATCAATAAAAAAACCTTGCCGCAGGTAGAATGTCAATTCTCAAAACCAAACATCAATACCCGCCAGAGGCTAATATGAATAATGGCACAAACAAACACATACTTTCAATTATTATTAACGACGTACTTAGCGTCCGGAACAATGTAGTGGTCATATTTTTGTAGGAGTATGGAAAAGTTTGAATCCCAACAATCTTATTAATTTGTATTATTAAAAAAAGCGAACAGGCGTATCTATTACAAATTCTGTTTTTTTGTTATATAGAAGTGAATCAACGGACAATCAATGTCACTTTTTTGCCGTCGATCACTGGCCAAAAAGAGTTCAGTACTCCTTTTAAATTTCAAGTTATATATTTCAGATAGTGCTTTCTTTGAAAGCTTGTGACCAGGTCTACGTAGGCTATTTACTCAATGGATTGTAAAAAATGTTTTATCTGGCTATTTTACTAATAGCGCCAATTCTTCGTTGGACCCTAGACTATGAAGATCAGAATACTTTGAGACTTCCCTCAGCTATGCTCGCTGAAGTCCATATTTTCACATTTCGCTTATATGTTATTTAAAATCAAATCCCAATCCAAATCCCAATCTTAAGGAAAACTTACGGTGAAAGATCAGTCGCCTAAATAAATTTGAATCACATTGAATCCAGTACATGAGGATTGTTACAACACCATCAGCAATATATATGGAAAACCAATGAGAATAAGAACACTACCAAATCAATATGAAATAAATAAGTCATTTGTGTTTAAAAATAAAAAATAGCGGTTGCAAAAAAATAAACCAGTATTAATCTAATGACCAAGATGATCAATTTATTCCTACAGAGAAATATTCAATTTACTTATGTTGTCGAGTGATAAACCTTAAGTCATAGTGGTAACATTGAGATTGGCTTTATACTACCGAGTTGGAAATAAAGGATACCTGCTGAACTATACTGTTGGCAGCATGAATGCTGCCGTCAAGCTTATAAGGACATATTTACAGCGTGTATAATTCAGCAGGTATCCTTTATTTCCGATTTATTAATAACATCGAAAATAATTGGTATATGCAGCCCAGATAACCACACTACTATCAAAATGGAGTACACTTAACTAATACTTTCAAAATATCCGACCGATTTATCATACCCACTAGATTATTATTATTAATAACAGGCATTCCTCGGTAACCGGTTTCAATAAGGCGCTTGGCCACATCGGTAATATTATCCTCGGCTTCAACAACTTCTACATTGCGATGCATAAACGCATCTACCCTGCCACCTTGCTCTTCAAAATATGCAGCATTCAACACCGCATTAAGACAATCCTTTTCTGCCAAAATACCAATGAAATTACCGAGCTGATCCACCACTGGTGCTCCTGGCATTTGTTTCTCGCACAATACGGTGACAGCTTCCATTATATCCATGTCAGGTCGTAGGGTAACAAGACTACGCGTCATGTGGTCTTTTACTAACAGGGTATCCATCGCCTATCTCCTTATTCGTTTTATATTTATACTACTTGGAGTTCTTTCTTCTGGCACATGGTCGACGGCACTGTCCGCCGCAATCAGATTCAATGCCAGATATTTTATTCAATCCGCCACAACTACCTCGCAAAGCCCGGCGGCCGTAAAAGACACCAATACTCATGCTTAGCACTACGATAATGAATACTAAAAAACTCAGGATAATTTCTATCATGAGCCAAAGTTATCAAACAATATATCTTCTGGATCAACGCCCAGATCATCAAGCATACTCACTACTGAAGCGGTCAACATGGGTGGGCCACACAAATAATACTCACAGTCTTCCGGTGCAGGATGTTCATTCAAGTATTCACGGAAAAGTACTGTGTGTACATAACCTGTAAAGCCATGCCATTCATCATCTGGTTTCGGTTGAGAAAGCACTGTATGCCATTCAAAATTATCATGCTCCTTTTGCAGTTGGTCAAAATCCTGTTGATAAATAATTTCCTGCTTGTTTCTCGCACCGTACCAAAAACTGATTTTTCGTTTACTATGTAAACGTTTCAATTGATCAAATATATGTGAACGCAAGGGTGCCATACCGGCGCCGCCACCGATAAATATCATTTCAGCATCCGTATCTTTGGCAAAGAATTCTCCATAGGGACCGGAAATGGTGACGC
Source organism: uncultured Ectothiorhodospiraceae bacterium (assembly GCA_945787715.1). Taxonomy (GTDB): domain Bacteria; phylum Pseudomonadota; class Gammaproteobacteria; order S012-40; family S012-40; genus CALZJE01. The sequence goes on from CALZJE010000101.1 coordinate 3,126, forward strand.
TATCATCAGGGTGCAGACTATGAATATAAGAAGACACAATTCCTGGTGGTGCTTCAGGTTTATTGGGCGGTGGTGTAGCAATGCGGACATTCAACATAACAATATCATTCTCATCAGGATAGTTTGCCATAGAATAGGCTCTCTCGATAGCGACCTTACTTGTGGACTCATACCGCCACAAATCAAACTCATCCCAATCAGGCCGATACTCTTTTGGTACATCCATATCTTTATAATAAATGTGGTGTGGAAGACATTTAATTTGAATATAACCACCCGCGCGAAAATCCATTTTCTCGCCTTCAGGAAGAACCAAGGTCAATTCTTTGATAAATGTTGATATATAGCGATTGCTACGCACCGAACAATTCCATTTTTTAATTCCAAACACATCGGCAGGAACTTCGATTTTCATATTCTGCTTTAAAGCCACCTGACAAGCCAAACGATCACCACGCTTCGATTCACGTTTACTAATGTGGTTTGTTTCTGTTGGTAGGATTTCCCCGCCTCCTTCAGATATGCATACCCTACATTGCCCGCAAGTTCCCTTGCCGCCGCAAGCAGACGCTAAGAATAGATTGGATTGCGCCAGAGCATTGAGTAATTTCTGGCCCACGGGAACATGAATTATTTTTTCCTCATTTATCAGCACATCGATATTGCCAATAGCAACTAATTTTGAGCGCGCAACTAATATTAGCGCCACCAGCAATAAAATGATAATGGTAAACATACCTACACCGAGGGTGATCTCAAGCATTTAGTGACCTAACTCGTTTTTCAATTGAGTAAATATTACAGAATAATAATTCATGTTATAGCTGTATTCCCGAAAACGACATGAATGCTAATGACATAAGTCCGGCAACAATAAATGTAATTCCCAGACCTTGTAACCCTTTAGGCACATCACTGTATTTTAGTTTTTCGCGAACCGCCGCCAAGCCAACGATGGCCAATGCCCAGCCCAATCCAGAACCCACGCCAAACACCACACTTTCAGAAAAATTATAGGAACGATTAAACATAAATAGTGATCCGCCGAGGATTGCGCAGTTGACTGTTATTAATGGTAAAAAAATACCTAGGGCGTTATACAGTTTAGGAACATAGCGATCTAGTATCATTTCCAGAATTTGAACCATGGCGGCAATTACGCCGATGAAAATAATCAGCTGTAAAAAAACCAAGTTAACATCAGGTAATCCTAACCAAGACAAAGCACCTGCATTCAAAATATAAGTCGTAATTAAATTATTAACTGGAACAGTTATTCCCTGCACCACAACCACGGCAGCACCCAAGCCGAGCGCAGTTTCAATTTTTTTTGAGACAGCAAGAAAAGTACACATACCCAGAAAAAAAGACAAGGCAAGATTTTCAACGAAGATTGAGCGCACAAATAAGGATAGATAAGTTTCCATCACATTACCTCTGAACGGTTCTGTTTAGGAATTTGGTACTCCGTTTTTTCTACTTGCTCCGGCTTCCAGGTTCGGATCGCCCATATCAATAAACCAATAATAAAAAATGCACCGGGTGCTAGCAGCATTAATCCATTAGGTTCGTACCAACCACCATCTTTAACTAATGGCAGGATAGTGTAATCCAACAAAGTGCCGGAACCTAACAATTCACGTACCACAGCAACAATGATTAAAATCAGACTATAACCCATCGCATGGCCGATACCATCAACAAAACTGGCGACTGGTGGATTATGCATAGCAAAGGCTTCCGCTCGGCCCATAACAATACAATTCGTTATGATCAAACCGATAAACACCGTGAGTTGTTTACTCAACTCAAATGCATAAGCCTTTAGAAATTGATCAACAATAATTACTAAAGAGGCAATAATGGTCATCTGAACAATAATGCGGATACTATTGGGAATATGATTTCGTATAATACTGATAGAGACATTGGAAACACTGAGCACAAACGTTACCGCCAAAGCCATTATCAGCGCTGGCGCCAATTTCGTTGTAACAGCCAGGGCCGAGCAAATACCCAATATTTGAAAAGTAATAGGATTTTTATCGATCAAAGGGTCGAGTAAGATTGTTTGAGTTTTAGTTGTCATTGGCAATCACCACTTACTGTCTTTACTCTAAGTATAGTATCTGTGTTTATCATTGTGTCTTACCAAGAGATCCAAAACTATTTTATGTCAACCTGTAGCCCAGCTGCAGCTTTGCGGAATCCGGGAGCGTTTAAGTTTCAGACACGGATACCATTGCATTCCATCCGAGCGTCATAAAATTTTAAACCAACCTAGTTGTTATTCTCGCGTAATTTTACAAGATAAGGGCCAAAACCCAATTCACCCAACCAGAAATGCATCAAATTCGTCACGCCATTACTGGTCAGCGTCGCACCGGATATTCCATCAACTAAATAGTTTGCCTCTATATCATTAGGATTTACCGGCCCTTTATTAACGCTTATTCGTGGCATGCCTTGGATATCCAGCGCTTGTTTTCCAATGAACTGCGCTAACCACTTGGGGTTGCTGACTTCGGCACCTAAACCGGCAGTTTCAGCTTGTTCGTAAAATGTGAGACCGGCAATGGTCCCATCATCAGTATTAAGTGCTAAAAAACCATACAGGGTAGACCACAACCCATAACCGTGAATCGGCAAAACAATCTTTTCAACTTCTCCTTGCGAGTCTGCTATAAGATAGACTCGAACAAAATTTGCGCGCCGTTTGATTCTCGCAATATCCTGGTTCGTTTGCAGTTCGATACTGGTGCTCTGTTCTCGAGCAGCTTTACGCTCGTCAAAAGTAGCTTCATCAATATCTTCACGATATTCACCACTATCAAGGTCAACAATTTTGGATTGAATATGTTGGGAGAAATAACTATCCACTTCCTCACCCGAGAACTGTAAGCCCACAACTTTGAGAATTTCTAATTGACGGGCATTTTGAGCATTATTTTCCTGTAACGGTCGAAGTAGTATTGCTGAGGTAGACACTAAAATAGAGCACACCAAACATAAAACAGTAGCAACAAAAATAATTTTTCGCGTGTCATCATTGGGTAATGCCAATAGCCCTTTGTGAGTTGATGATGATTCAGTCACTGCGGCGAATTCTCCTACGGATATTGGCCTGAATAACGAACCAGTCGATGAGGGGTGCAAAGACATTCGCAAATAATATGGCCAACATCATGCCTTCTGAGTAAGCCGGATTCAGCACCCTGATAAGGCTTACCATAACACCGATCAGAATGCCGAATACCCATTTACCTGTTTCAGTCATTGACGCAGATACAGGGTCGGTAGCCATGAATACCAAACCAAAGGCATAACCGCCCAACACTAAATGCCAGTACCAGGGCATGGAAAACATGGGATTGGTTTCGCTGCCTAGCCAATTGAAAAACAGTGTAACCACAATCATACCGAGCAATACTCCCACCATAATTCGCCAGGATGCGATTCGCGTATAAATCAAAATCGCTGCACCGATTAAACAGGCTAGGGTTGATGTTTCGCCCATTGAACCTTGGACGATTCCAAAAAAGGCGTTTTCCCAAGTAACACCCGCTGCATGTACTGCTTCAATGCCAGCGCCGCTCCACAAGGCTAAAGGTGTTGCTCCACTCACCGCATCAACGGCAACCCAAACCGAATCACCTGACATTTGCGCAGGATAGGCAAAAAATAAAAACGCACGCCCCACCAATGCGGGATTAAGAAAATTCTTACCTACACCACCGAAAACTTCTTTCCCGAATACAACACCAAATGTAATACCCAATGCAACCTGCCATAAAGGTATGGTGGCCGGTAGAGTAAGCGTGAATAAAATGGAGGTGACAAAAAAACCTTCATTGATTTCATGATTGCGAACTGTCGCAAACACGACCTCCCAAGTCATGCCGACAATGAAGGTCACTATATAAATCGGTAAGACATACATGGTGCCATGCCATAAGCACGCCCAGATATTATTGGGATCATAACCAATACCAATGTTCTCTAAAAATAGTCCACGCCAGCCAGGTACGGATGTAATATTGTTTGCTGTCATGGCGACATTTGCATCATGACCCACGTTATACATCGCCATAATAAAACAAGGCAATACAGCAAAATAGACTGTCATCATGACCCGTTTAAGGTCTATGGCATCACGTACATGGGGAGAATATTGAGTGACATCTTTTGGTGAATATAAAAACGTATCAATTGCTTCATACAACGCACCCAACTTTTCAAAGCGTCCATCCTTTTGAAACAAAGGTTCCAGGCGATCAAGATATTTTCGCAACGGACGCATTAACCTTCCTTCATAATATGCAGTAAGTTTTCGCGCAACATAGGACCAAAATCAAATTTACCGGGATCAACATAAGTGCACAACGCTAAATCTTCTTCATCCAACTCCAAGCAACCCAGTGCCTGTGCAGATTCCGTATCTTTGATGACAAGCGCACGCAGTAAATGGGTAGCAAGGATATCCAAAGGCATTACCTGTTCATAACTGCCAATGGGAACCATCGCTCTGGGGCTACCATTTTGAGACGTTGTCATAGCAAAACGCTTTTTCGGTAATAGACTAGAAAGAAAGGCACGGCTTGCAGAAAACATATTGCGGCCGGGCATTAAGTACTTGAACATTTCTCGTTCACCACCCTCACTCAATACGGTAACCTGATTGTGATATTTCCCTAAATAAGCAATGCTGTCACTAGCGTGGTAGCCCGACAACACTGAGCCTGAAATCACCCGGCAACGAGTACAATCCAGTTCATCCCGAACTAATTCGTTGGTGCTTGCTCCGACCCGCGTACGAATTAATCTGGGCTGTCGCACTGCTGGTCCGGCTAAAGAAATAATTCTATGCTGGTCTCGTCCACCACTGTTAAACAAACGCCCAATGGCAATAACATCTTGATAACCTACATGCCATACCATTCGATCTGCACTAACAGGGCAGAGGAAATGGATATGGGTACCCACTAATCCTGAGGGGTGAGGCCCAGAAAAACTGACAGTTTGAACATTATCTTTCTCATCGATGGGTAGTTGGGCCATTGGCGATTTGCAAACAAAAATCTTGCCTTCTGTAAGTTTTGCGATAAGTGCAACACCCCGCCGAAAATCTTCTGCTGCAGTATCTATAACTATCATAGGATCAGGCGCCAAAGGATTGGTATCAACAGCTGTAATGAATATTGCGTAAGGCGTAGTGTGGGGATTAGCTAGCGTGCCATATGGACGAGTTCGAAATGATGTCCACAATCCAGAGTTTAGAAGATGCTCTTTAATTTTATCAGTGGAAAGTTTGGTGATAGCATCGTCATCGAAAGTTGGAAATTTTATCTCTTCATCACCGTCTAAACGAATCACGATAGTATCAAGTACTCGCTTGGGTCCACGACGAATCGCCTCAACGACACCGCATCCGGGGGAAGTCACTACGATACTCGATAGCTTCTTATCCCTAACCACAGGTTGCCCCAATTTTACACGATCACCTTCACCTACCAGTATTGTCCCTCGACGCCAAACATAATCGCGCCCAACTAAAGCCACTGTATCTACTGGTTGCGCGTCGTATACTTTTTGCTCAGGCGGATTCGCGAGAGGAATATCCAGACCTTTTTTCATTTTGAACAACACATTTATTCCTTCAGCAGATGTTCATCACCATAATCACTCAGGTTTATATCTATAATACTAGACAAAAATTTACAGTAACACATTAACTTAGTTGATATTGATGAATTAATGCCCATCTTTATTTTCTTGGCCTCAATTTACTTCGGCAAGTTTTTTGCCTTATACAAAATAACATGTAACCCACTGGAGGCCGATATCATGTCCAATGCTAAAACTCTTTTATCAAATAAAAGTGGTGAACTGTGGTCAATATCCCCGGAAGACTCAGTACTTGATGCCATACGAATGATGGCAGATAAGAATATTGGTGCACTCACCGTCGTACTCGACAATGAGCTCGTTGGCATCATATCCGAACGGGATTACACCAGAAAAGTTGTCTTAAAAGAACGTTCATCTAAAAATACGAAAGTAAAAGAAATCATGTCAAAACAGGTTTATTATGCGAGTTCGGATCAGAGTATAGAAGATTGTATGATCATAATGACTGAGCACCGAATACGACATTTACCTGTCATGGATAACAAGCAACTAGCAGGTATGATAACTGTCGGTGATGTTGTCAAAGAAATCATTAACGACCAAAAATATACAATCAAACAACTTGAAAACTATATTTCTTGGGAAGAGAATTACTAGAATTATGGGCGTTTCACTAAACGATTTTTTTAATTGCCAATTACGAACAACTGTATCAAGTTCAATTACAATTATTAATCTGAGAAAATGTATGTCAATATAAAAAAGAATCAAATCCTTCGTTTGCTGCGGCGCAAAGCGCATTATTATCGATACCCATCGCACGCAGTGAACGTGCTGCTACCCCCTCTTCCATTGATGCAATACTGCCACTACATGCGCTCCAATATGTTGCGCCTGAAAACATTCAGCTATATTACGAGTGAAATACCAGCCACTATTCGACTGTCTGTATCCGTTTGCTCCCCATTTTGATCTTCAACAACGGGGATGCCGTAAGATATAAATCCGCCAAAATCACCTGACGAAACTCTAACGCCAGGAGCAAAATATACTGTTGTGCCACCCGAGTTCTCTTCTGTAACTCCTGATACCGTGCTTTTACGCCGCGTTTCACCGTTTAACTCGACAGATAATCCCCATTGGAAACCAGAATCTTCCCCTTCATTATGATGTTCATGGTCATGCGAGGCATGACTTTCACCAAACCCATAGGTAAATGCAGCGTTGTAGGATAAAGCATCGCCTATCTCAGTTGATTGCGATCCTTCTGTTGTTTTATTGTAAAGAATGTTCGCGTGATAACCTATGTTACCGATATTTTTGCTTACTGCAGCACCCAGTAAAAAATCCCACGATCCTGTACCGGGTTGGAATTCTGTTTCAAACCTAACACCATCATCATCTGTTTCAGACGTTTCACCGACTGGAGCTTTCAATCCAAGAAGAACAGAAACATTTGTATCTTTATACGTTAGTATTTTATGTTGACCCAACAGTAACAAATCGCCAATTCCAGATGAATCTCCATGCGTATGTGCCTCAGCATCACCATCTTCAATCTCACTTTCTCGAATGTTACTTCGTTGTATATAAGGCAATCTCACAGCAATACTAAAGTTATTAGTAACGCCATAGGCAAGTGACAACGATGTACTAATGATTCTGTCAACACTATGAATCCCTTCTAAACCGCTCTCTGCAAAAGATTCCAGTTGACTGGTAGTATAGGCATCGTTATTTATGATTTCAGAGCGCACTCCAAAAGCCCATAATCCATCAGGCAATGTGTTTGCAGCAATTGTATTAATTGCACCGACTCCTTCACTAGCGAAAGCAACGGTCGGATGATCAGCAAGCGCTGTAGTATTGTAAATTACCAAACACAACCCAAAGCTAATATATGTTTGTTTCAATTTCACCCCAATTTCCCCCTAAGTTTCCCTTTGGCTACACCTCCTTATACTAACTCAAGTATGACCTAACCAATGTGCGACAAATTGTCGCAGCAATATAAGATAATTTAGAAGCGAACTTCAATTCCGCTAGTCAATTTATAACCGCTTTTTATTGTTGCAAATTCTACATCGGAATTTACCCATGTCAGTTGTTTTTCACTTACATAACTTCCACCAAGTTGTAACCATGTGTAGGGAATAAGACTGTATTCAACGAGAATGCTAGTTTTGATGCCAGTGATTTCCAAACTATCTTTCTGGTCATGGTCATAATAACTTGCCTGAGTAAATTCAGTTTTAACAATACTATGTAATTTGTTGGAATGAATTTTTCTAAAAGAAATATTAAAAGGAA